>JAUXFK010000065.1 GCA_030623035.1 Deltaproteobacteria bacterium
CCGTCATTCCGGCAAAAGCCGGAATCCAGTGTTTTCAAGCAGTTGCGAACCATCTGGACTTCGGTTTTCACCGGAGTGACGACTTTTTACGAGATCATCAGATTTTAATCCTCGAAATATGTCCATATATTCCTGCGGTTAAAATCTTCGCCTTCCTTGACCTTGAACAAAATTGCTCATTTCTGGATGGACACTAGCTGGGCATTCCACAATCTGAAAATCTTATCCGTTATTATCGCCTTCTTCTTAATCATTTCCTGCTTTGAATTACATTTTAGTGTTCCTGCCCCTGCGCCTCTGTGACCATCGCCGATATTAAGCGTTCTCATTACCTCTCCTATATTTATACCGGATTTAGTAGAGTCGTGTTTTAAGCTGAGTGACATAGAGAAACTGAGATCCCTCGTCTTTACCCCTCTTTCAAAAAGATTTGCTACCTGTAATACAGCGGAAGCATCGGGGAAAAGAAGATATGCGAGGTTCTTAATCAGTATTGGTCTTCTATTATAGTTTGTGAGGTCAAGTAAAACGATCTTACAGTCATTTTCCATTGAGATACAAGTGGAACTGTCTTTAATAATCTTCAACATCCCCTCTTCATCTTTTTTGTACCTATTGAACCTCTCTTTTACCATCTGTAGACTTGCAACCTCTTCAATGGAGTTTTCTTTCAAAAGATAGAGTAACTCCCTCATATAGGCTTCCCTTTTTTGCCTCGACTGCTCTTTTATCTTTAAAGTACTATCGATTATCTTTCCCGGTGTTTCCGCTCTCCATTCCTCGATTGAACTGTATCCGAAGCTATCAATAATATCAGCCTCTTCTACAGTATCTTTAATGAATTCAGGGAGGCTCGTTCGCTCTGAAAAATACTCATAAACTACCCTTGCACAGCTTTTCAATGGAGCAAATCTGCCGTTAATATCTGCCGGGTCAATTTTTCTGAATTCCAGATCCTGCAGGTTTCCCTCATGATGATCAAACCATAACCCACATTCTAAAGGGTACGGAAGGTCACATACAATATCATTTTCAGATATTGAAATAAGGGATCTTATGATAGCCGACGGTCCTGCAAAAAGTATCTTTCTTACACCAAGGGCAAGCGAACATATTGCCCCAGATACAATACCGTCAAAATCATCGTGGATTATTATCTTCTCATACATAAAACTTTTACCTCATTAATCCCTGTTCAAGAGGAGCCAACAGCCTGTTAAATTCTGACTCCTTGCTACGAAGGAGTTACCCTCATGAATCATTTTATTGACAGAGCTCCTACCGGGCAGACTTCTACGCATTTCAAGCAAGAGTCACATCCGTAATCGGCAAGTGGTCTATCTTGAAAGGTTCCCACCCTGGTCATAAAACCCCTAAAGTTAAAATCTAAAACCTCTTTTTTTAAAACCTCATTACAAACATAAATACATTGGCCACAGAGAACACACAGATTGGGGTTATAGGTAAATAAAGGATGGCTGTCATCCACCGGCAATTCCGGCAGAATCTGCAAAAGCCTTTTCGGTTTGAGTTTGAAGCCCATCTGCTGGGCTATCTCTTGAAGGGCACAATTCTTATTCGCAGGACAATCCTTGCATATAACGGGATGCCTCGACATAATCATCTCGAACCCCATTCGCACAAGACGCAACACGGATTCCGTCCTTGTATACACTACCATCCCATCGCTTACTTCCTCGGTGCAGCTTGTAACAGGTTCATCTCTTCCCTCTATCTCAACAAAGCAGAGCCTGCAGGCGGCAAAAGGCAAAGGCCTCTGTTCAATGGCACAAAGGTGAGGGATAAAGATACCGTTATCCAATGCAGCCCAAAGGATCTTTTTCCACTTTTCAGTTACTATTTGTTTTCCATTGATGGTTAAAGATACCGTATCCACATCCATTCCTCATCTATACAGTTAGAGTTCATGCACCATCCTCTTTTGGCTGCTTATTTTTCGTCAGCTTTTGATTCTGGAAGCTCGGACAAAGGGGACACCTTTATAACCGCATCATATTGTGGGGGGCAGGCTTCCATACAGTTCGTACATTTAACGCATTTTTCTTGATCAATGGCTTTCAGGCGGTCTCTTCTGGTGTAGATCGCCTCTGTTGGACAGCTCCCAACACATGCATCACAGGCCCGCTGGCACTTTTCAGGCACAATATAGTATGCAATAAGGTCTTTACACTCAAGCGAAGGACACCTTTGCTCCACAATATGGGCTTCATACTCGTCTTTAAAATACTCAAGGGTTGTCATAACAGGATTCGGCGCGGTCTTGCCCAGGTTACAAAGGGAACCCTGCCTGATGGTTTCAGCCAATTCCTGCAACATATCAAGATCATCCATTGTGCCTGCTCCTTTGGTAATTTTCGTAAGGATATCGAGCATATGTTTCGTTCCGATCCTGCAGAAGGTACACTTGCCGCAGGATTCCTTCTGGGTAAACTCCAGGAAGTATCGGGCGGTCTCAACAGCACAGTTGTCTTCATCGAGTATCACCATTCCACCCGAACCCATAATCGCCCCTGTATCGAATATGGTATCAAAGCATATAGGAGTATCAAGGAAGGCCTCGGGAAGGCAGCCCCCTGAAGGACCGCCGATCTGAACAGCCTTGAACTTCTTCTTGGTCGTTATCGGCTTTTCTCCTGGGATATTAGAGGCCTTTATCACAGGAGGGACCCCTCCTCCAAGGTCAAATATGACTCCTCTCAGCGTTGTTCCAAAAGGCACCTCCACCAAACCTGCATCCTGTATTTTCCCTGCCATGGCAAATACAGCCGTTCCTTTGCATCTATCTGTGCCTAGAGAAGCAAAATTTTCAGCGCCCTGGATCAGTATCTTTGGAATTAAGGCGAGAGTCTTGACATTATTTATCAGTGTAGGCCTCCCCCAAAGACCTCTTTTGGCTGGATAAGGCGGCCTTGGGGCCGGCATACCCCTTTTCCCCTCTATAGATGCAATCAGAGCCGTTTCTTCTCCACAAACGAATGCACCTGCACCTTGATTTATAACAATCTCAAAGTTGATCCTGCTCCCAAGGATATTCTCTCCCAAAAGCCCCGACTCCCTGGCCTGACAAACCGCTCTTCTCATTATGGATACTGCAAGAGGGTACTCCTTTCGTACATAAACATATCCGGATTCAGCTCCAATAGTAACCCCTGCTATTATCATTCCTTCAATAACCGCATGGGGATCACTTTCCAGGATCGTCCTGTCCATAAAGGCACCAGGATCTCCTTCATCTGCATTGCATATAACATACTTCGGGGATTCAGAATTGCCTCGACATATATCCCACTTTCTCCAGGTATCAAAACCAGCCCCTCCCAGCCCCCTCAGTCCTGAACTTTTTATCTCATCTATTACCTTTGAGGCTTCTCTTTCCAATGTATAAGCCAAGCCCCCATATCCTCCCCGGGCAATGTAATGGTTAATATTCTCAGGGTCTATTGCCCCACAGTTTTCAAGGAGGAACCTCTGCTCCATAGCCCATCTCGGGGTCTCGTAAACCGTAGGGATCATATCGTTATCTTTCATTGCCCCCAATGCCCACTCCAGGGCAGGATCTTCCTCATTGAAAAATCTCTTTATCAGACTTTGGGCTCTGTTGGGTGTAAGGTAGCCATACAGTATAGGAGGCCACCCAGGCTTTGATACGACAGCCATCGGCTCAGCGTAACAATGACCATGACATCCCACATGAAATGTCCTGGCTTTTATATCGAGGTTTTTGAGGGCTTCCTCAAAAGCATGAAACACCTCCATAGAACCTGCTGATCTTCCACATGTAGCTGTCCCTACATAAATAGCCCCATAAGCCTCACTACCTTTATCTTTAAAGTCTTTGAGCGCTTCCGTCTTGAGATATTCAAGCCTACCCCTGATCGTCTTCTCCATGCTTCATCTCTTTCTTTTCTTCCTTGGACCCTGTATTTGAAGTCTCTTCTTCTTTCATCTGTGCTTCTCTGGCTAAGTTGTATCTCAAAAGGAACCCATCAACCCTGGTTGGATCCATTCTGCCGTGTACTTCCTTATTAATAAGTACTACAGGGGCCATGACACAGCACCCAACACAGTTCACCCTCTCTATACTGAATTCTCTGTCTTCGCTTACCTCCCCTTCTCCGATACCCAGACGTCTTTCCCATGACTCTAAAACTATGCTGCCCCGTTTTACATGGCACGCGGTCCCCATGCAGACCTCTATATGGTTCTTTCCTGGCGGAATAAAACGAAACTGGTTGTAAAATGTGGCCACTCCATAAACGGATGCTTCTGAGGCATTCAAATGTCTGGACACCTCTATCATGCCATGCCTGGGAAGATACCCAAGTTCGTCTTGAACTGCTAGAAGAATGGCAATCAAATTTTTCTCTCCATCCCAATTTTCTATGATATCCTGGACTTTTTTTGTCTCCTGTTCACAATCCGGATCATCTATATGACTCATAAAAGACCTCTATCCATCCTATTCAGTTAAGATAAATAAATAATTGAGGATTCCCAAAGGGCAAGTAACGGGGGGTCAATTCTTGTCTTGGGGTATTATATGCAGATAAAGCTATTTCATCTTGAAACCGTTGATAATATAAGATAAAAGAATCTATAGGTCAAGGGGAAAAAGTCCTATAGCGTTCTACGAATCTGTCGATACTGGCCTGAATAATTCCCTCTGCTTTACGCAATTCATCGGTTGAGTGAAATTCTGAAGCCAGGCTAACCAGAATCTTATCAAAGGGTGACCCCTTGACACCCAGTTCTTTCTGATACGCTAACTTTGCAATATGGTATTCTGAATATGAAAAATAGTATTTACCAAAACGTCTACTCTTGCTTTTAAACTCCCAATCCTGCTTCAGTCGAAAATAATCAGACAATACGGATTTTAGCTCAGGTCTTTTTATAATTTCAGGTTTTATTGTTTCACCTATGGTATTATTTATAATCTTGAAATACTCCTTTACAAAGTCTATATCCGTAATGACAAGGCCGTATGTATACCACTCGTCCGTCCCGTAGATCACTGCCTTTTTCTCTTCCTGTGTAAGATACGTGTAGCTGGGACATTCATGAGAAGCGCATAACTCTTTACCGTAAAAAGAGTTGTCCCTGAGATCCTTCCCATTGTTCACCAAAGGATGGAGAAGGCATCCAACCCTCTTTCGCTTTTCATCTACAAATCCAAGAAATTCACAATTATAGATGGTTTCAAAGAGCTTTGATTGGAGAGATAATCCCGACATCTCTGTCTTATACAGATTAAACGATTCAGAATCGATCTCTAATGATTGGAATAAGTCAGTCCTTTTATGAAGTAAGGCCTCCAATATATCCCTGGAATGATCATCCCAGTTGTATAGTCCACAGCAGGCTCCACAGGATTTCTGGTTGTCAGGCTGGCAAAGGTGGATTGAATCCATGTTTATACAGTATCTTTGACAAATGGATTAAAATCCTTCTCCTTCGCAACTGTAGAAGTAGGAGCATATCCATAGTTGTGCCCTGGCATTATTATCGTATCATCAGGGAAGGTAAGGATCTTTGTTTTGATAGAGTTAAGAAGAAGTGGCCAGGAGCTTCCCGGGATATCTGTCCTTCCAACACCTCCCACAAAGAGTGTATCTCCAGTAAAGAGATAGCCATTTAAATGGAGAGTAATTCCCGCTGGGGAGTGCCCAGGGGTTAGTATTACATTGAGACTCAGGTTCCCTATTTCAATGGTATCCCCTTCTCTTACGGTAATATCTGCAGGGGGAGACAGTTTACCCCCAAGCATAGAAAGGAGAAAGTCCGGTTGATCGATAAGGAGGTCCTTTTCGTCTTCGTGTATTATTATCTTGGCTCCTGTTTTTGCGACCATATCGGCATTACCCATACTGTGGTCTAAGTGTGAATGGGTATTTACAATGTACTTTATGTTGATTCCATTTTCGTTACATATAGAGATGATCCGATCAGACTCGCCGGCAGGGTCGATTACCAACCCTTCTTTCGTGTCTTCGCATCCTATAATATAAGCAAATACCGCTAGGTTACCAACCTCTAATTGTTTTAAAAACATGACGGACTCCTTTACATTTTACGACTTAACCTGTAATTGGTGCTTCTTTTGAAGGAAAAAAGATCATAGGGAGGTCCTTTTATGAATCTCTTTTAGGCCCTCAATTAAGACCAGCCTTCCAAGCGGAAGGACATCACATGGAAGGGAATCGATAAACAATCTATTATCGCATAACCCCCCACTCAAGTACATTCTTTTAGGTTTGCCGGTAAAGTGATATACGTTTGTTGCGATCCCTTTTACAAATCTGGCAATCGCCTTTCTTTCATTCCCGGTTTTTATGATCTCATCAAATATCCTCGATATACCGATGAGTCCGCATGTTACCGGATGGCCGTTCTCAATGGGTTCCAATTCATTATAGTCAAGTCCATAGTACATCTCTAAAAGCTCAACGGCAAATCCCTGTGACGCACCGCATTCCTGATTCCAACCGGTTTCCACAAACCGACTGTCTTTATAGATCACATACTTAATATCCCGGCTTCCAACATCGACCAAAAGGAAATCCTTCTCATCGATTAACCTGAGACCACCTTCACAGAGTGCGATCAATTCATTAATGCACCTCTTTGATCTTATCTTTGCATTATGTCCACAGGCAATATCGGCAATTATATCTCTCGGGACATCTTTTGTCCTCAGTATCCTTACCGATGAATCCACAATCTTCGTCCATGTACTCCCAAAATCGGCAAATACCGTCATCTTACTGCACCCCTAAGATAGAGGAATGCCTCTATTTTTGCCTCAACGGATGCAGTCAGCATCCCATCACAATCCACGTAAAGCCCTCTATAAACTCTTGCAAGGTTTTTGGCCAGAAGATTTTTTGAACAGAATGTCTGGGCATAGAAAACCGTTGGGATATCTTCCCTTGCATAGCATTCCAGTTCCAGGTCATCTGGAGTTCCGTTTTCAAAACATCGAGTCCAACCAAGTATTGTTGTTCCATCGGGGAAAAGGTCAAAGATTCTCGAATCCCAGCAAGGTACAGACCAGAACCCTGCCTTTGGATGAGGTTCTCTCTCCAGCTTAAAGTCTCTGTTTTCGATGACGTTATTTAGGATCAATTCGAATTTCCTTTTCAAGGGCAGTCTGGAATCACAGATTACAGTCCCACGACCTCTTCTATTCTGATTTCTCGTCTCTATGATATCCATATTGAAGTGTTCTTTTAAGATCCAACTCAGAAACCTTCCAGAGTCACACTTTCCTTCTCCCACATCAAAGATTATCTTTTGGGGCTTTATGGCCAAAGCATTGTTGAAAACCCTCTTTATAACAGAACATGAGATCTTTGGAAGGTAGAGATCCGATTTCTCTTCTACTCGCCCAAGATCGTTGTCAAGGTCTATCAATTCCTCAGATTCGTATTCTCTCATTATATCATGTGGAGGACACCCCACAAACCCGACCTTCAAAGCGTTACCCCCCCTACACCTCTACCCTCATCAAATCCTCTGCCACAATTATCTCTCCCTGGTAAGCCTTCCTGGCTTGATCTAGAATGTTATATAGATCACATATGGGATAGATGTGTGTGAGTACAAGTCTCTTTACATCTGCCTCTTTAGCAATCCGTCCTGCCAATGAAGGAGTAAGATGTCCATTGACCTTAAATTCATCCGGGAATGAACATTCAAGAACCAAAAGATCACTTCCCCTCGCAAGCTCTACGATATTGTCACAATAGTCCGTGTCACCCGAATAAACGATGCTCTTTCCCTCAAACTCCAACCGGTAACCAACACAGTTTACATCTTGGTGGTAAAGAGGCCTTGACTCTACCCGTACGCCATTAAATCTCACTTGAGATTCATTGACCTCTTTGATATTCACAGAAAAAGGTGTATCTTTAAGGGTAGGAAAGAGCCTTTCCATATTTTCGTAGAACCTTCTTATGCCAACCGGGCCTGTAATATTGAGGTCGTTCTTCCTAATGGGGTAATCGTATTTATTCGCAAAGATAATCTCCGGCAGATCGTTGATATGATCCGGATGGTCTACATGGGTATAAAAGACATGATCGATTTGATGGTAGTCGATACCAGCCTTTGGGAGTTGGTAAGTCGTACCACTGCCGCTATCAAATAGGATCGGCTTATTTCTTACCTGTACACACAAACCAGGAGCCGATCTCTTTGAAGTGGGCACCCCAACCCCGGAACCCAATATAATGAGTTGCACTTAAACCACCCTGTCTTTATAAAAAAAAGCGAACCAACATGAGATTAACCCACGGATGTTCGCCCTATCCTCCATCAATTCATGTCGAAAATCGTTTTTTACTAAATATTACCGAACCAGGAAAAGCCAATATTTCAAAATTCTTATAAAGTCTAACATAATCGCCCATTATTATACTGGATTCACATTAAAATAATCCTTGATCTTCCCGAGAACTATTTTGGGGATATCCTCCTTCTTATTCACGCTATACACTGAGATATTCTGCATCTCTTTCACTGCCCCTTTGAACCTCTTTATAAATCTATTATCATTACCAATATAGACAGTCGTTATCCTGTTGTCTATATCTGAAAGATAATCTATTACTTTTTTCAGGTTTGAGATCTGCATATCCGTTATTATAAAGATGTCCGTCTTTGATTTTGTCCTGAGGGATTCCAAATCTTTAAGTCTTAGATTTGTACCTCCACCAAAGTATCTACAAATGGTGCGGTATATATCCTTTCTATTGGTAGTGAAATCAAGAAGCTCCTTTCCCCCGGCATTGGCATCACTAAAATTATACACTGCCACCTTGGACTCTGATCTTAGATATGCATCAGACGCACATCCCGCTCCCAAGACCGCATAGGATAAATTAACCGTTGGGTTAACCATGCTCCCGGATGAATCAATCACGATAACACAATCCGGGGTACCCTCTATTTCACCAAATACCTCCCCCTCTCTTTTATTCCAGATTTGTGTTATCCCTGGTATTATCTTCCCAAAACTTGTCCAAATATCAATATCCTCAAAGGGCTTTCCAACCTCCCATGGCGAATGGGAATATGGATGTAAAAAACCGTTTTTTTCCATTGGAACCATCTTTATGGGAATGCTATAATTCTCTGCCAGTTTCATATAGAAAAGCATATCCGCATCAATGGGCTCTCCTTTTCCTCTGCCCATCCCCGATGTATTCCCTACTCCCAAGTCCTTCAATTCATCCTCAAAATCCGAGATTATTTCCTTAAACTCTTCAATGCTGCTTGTCCGGCCTGCAAAATCCCTCAGGCCGGCTTCAATCTCTTCTCCTGAATAGTTTGAAAGGCCATGCTCCCCCATAATATTTTGCTGATTGTTACCAGATTCTTTTTCCTGCTTTTCAACCTCTAAGAGGCATAAAATGGTTCTGGAGAAACTCTTTATGCTCTTTTTCCATCTCGTCTTATCCAAATATGGAATCCTGGACAGTCTATTGGCAATGTCATCATAACCTGAAATATTCAGATCGATCCCCCAAATCTTTTGATACAAAGAGAAAATTGCCATATCTAATTTTCTACTGCCTATAGTGGAATCCCAATTATCGAGATACTTATAGAGTTCTGGTATTTTTGTCTCCTTCTCTTTAATACAGTAAGTATTTGCGACAATATCCATAAAATAGCCAGTTGCACATTTAACCATCTCCGGATCTTTTATTACCTTTTTTACTTCGGAATATAGGGCGATATGTGTGTTGAAATCCCATGGACAATAGGTATAATGGCTTGTCCCATGATCTAAAAGGGATTCAACTACATCCTCTTTAGGCATTACCTGACCCAGCTTCTCACAGATCCATGGATTTACCATGATCTGCTTCCCCTTCATCTCGATAGCAACTGCCTCTTCACTCTCCATAACCATGGGTGCGGGTATTTGGGGAAAGAGGTGTTTTTTTTTGATTTTCGGCCAGATTTTATCGATTAAAATGCTGAGCGAATCCATCGCCTCTGAGTTCATATTACTCCTGATAAGACTTTAAATAAGATTATAGCCGATGACTATCAAGCGAAGAGGAATTGTTGTATAAAGGATGAATGGGTTTCCCCATTTCGTAAATCCTGCCATTTATCATCTTTCCCATGCTCCTAATCCTTCCATCTACCCGGATTTCACCGGACATCATCCACTCCGCTGTATGGTAACCCGCATACTTCTCGATCGTTATCTTCCCCTTTCTCATACCAGAACCTGCCCAATCTCCGACACTCCCCTTTATAATCAGTTCCCCCCCTTCCAATCTCGCTCCTGCGAAATTCCCTATGCTACCATCTACAATCAACTTCTTTCCCGCTGGGAGTCTATAACCGATGAGGTGTAACCTTCGTTGTAACTCAGATAGGTTTAGGGTAATCTCATTTTCTTTAGCATAGTTGCATAAAGCGGATATATAGATACCGGATGGCCCCGTAATGAGATAAGGTAATTTCTCATTCGAGTCTAGCTCATAACAGAATTCCTCAATATCCTCAACACCGTAATCCATATCCGCTATGACCGCTTCAGCCCTGGAATAGGCTTCTGCCAATCTGTTGCGCTCTACAACCCATATGAGGCTCTTTACCTCTTCTTCCACCACCTTTTCATAACCAGCGATAATCTCTTCCATCACCTTGTCTTTTGACTCTATTATTCTATCTAAAGGAATATCTCTCCTTTTGGGTTGATAGTCCTTAAATCTTTCAAAAGGGTTCTTCACCGACATCTCCACTTCGCTTCAATTTTTTTAAGCGCATTATATCATTTTTAATCTCAGCATAGACAGGATGATCTCCTTCGACCGGCTCTAAATCTTCTCCATTAATGATTCTATAGCCCACAGCAAATGCACGCTTTATATCTTCCTTCTGTTCATAATACCTATGGAAAACCTCATTTACTGCCTCTTTAGCGAGATAAATCTGAAGAGGATCATTCCTTTTGTTCTTTTCCCTCTTTACAATGAAATCATCTTTCCATTGAACTCTGTGCGCAATAGTATATGGGATAACTGTTTTTACCTCTTCTAAATCTACCTCACTTCTCCCCCATAACCAGGCAATGGACTGGGCATAGCTTTTAATGCTTGAAGGAAGCCTATTGGATGCACAGTTCCTAACTTCATGACACAGGTAACCCGAATAATGACAACCCTCCTCACAAACCTCATTAGAACGTTTCTGCCCATATTTAAAGCAAAAAGACAACTCCGCTAGGAACATGATCGTAAAAGCACTGGCATCCATGTCGAAATCCAGCCGGCGTATCTCTGATTCTATCTTTCTTCTCTCATCATGATGGATCGTATCAATTCCGAATTCCTTTTTGAGATAGACGCCAAACTGCTCACAAATTTCTTCAATCTGAGGGAGTTTCCTTTCATAGGATATCTTACTTTTTAACACCTTTTCTAATCTCTTTTCATACAGAGGGTTTCTAAGTATATTTTCTTTATTATTATCTGCTATTATGAAAGATAAATTTGGACCAGGATGTTTTGATTCCACCACGATATCGAATCTATCCAACAAAGGGGCAATGATGGTATTTGTTCCTCTGTCTTGATAATTGGCGGTTGCAAAGAGACAGTATTCTTCATTTATCAATATCTCATTGAGATACCCCCAATTCCCTCTATCGATTCCATCGAGAATCATACTCTGTTTTGTTTCAGGGAGTCGATTTATTTCATCCACAATCTTAACCGGCAGTTGTGAAAAGTTACTCCAGACCACTTCTTCTATACCACGGTTGATCTTTCCGAGATCAGGTCTGCCAACAATCTTCTCCTCGGTTTGCTCAGGGTGGCCAGGCACCTCACTACTCCAGATAATTGCCAGTGGATATCTATACAATAAAGAACCCGCATACTCGGCTGAAGTCGTCTTTCCAAGCCCTGGTTCTCCTAATATTAGTTCTTTCCCTCTGTTTAGCCCGGTAAGTAAAGTAAAAAGTACTGTAGAGTTTAACTTCTCTCCTCTTATTTCAATATCCGGACGATTTAAGTATAGATTTTCATCTATAAAATCATATATTTCTCTGACTTTCTTCTGAGATTCCATTTTTGCTTATCTGTATGCCCGCCTTTCATCTTACTTAGTGCCCATCCATAAGTGGCCCTTTTGCCCAATCTCTGTGTCAGGCTCAGATTTTAATCCTCGAAATATGTCAATATATTCCTGTGGTTAAAATCTTCGCCTTCCTTGA
>JAUXFK010000098.1 GCA_030623035.1 Deltaproteobacteria bacterium
ATTTTGTTCAAGGTCAAGGAAGGCGAAGATTTTAACCACAGGAATATATTGAGATATTTCGAGGATTAAAATCTGAGCCTGACACAGAGATTGGGCAAAAGGGCCATTTATGGATGGACACCAATTCACATTTTAAGCTGATAATGATTTAGCTTTGGGATATTTTCGCCTCTACAAACAGCATGTCCGATCATGAGTTATTTAAGGACGTTGTTTCTATTTATGATATTCATAGCCATAAAGTTGTTCAGCCCTCCCGATTGCTTTTGTAACACCTGATGGGATAGTTCCCTGATATTTCTATAGAAGAAGCGACTGCCTGTCAAGTAATTGATTATTTAGAAACAACGTCCCTAAACTCCGCTTGTCTCCATCGAATTCCAGCATTCTTACTCACTAATCGTATCTCATAATGCCCAGGATATTCAAAATTCATCTTTCAGTGACTTATTGGTCTGTTTTCACTTTGAGCTTTCATTTCGGACGCTAGAGACAACAACTCATCTTTGCACGGACGAAAATAAATCATTGCTGCTGCGGAAATAATTAACAATAGATAAAGTGACATAGTGTCTTTCGTCAGAATAAAAAGTACAAATCCATATAATCCGATACTTTCCAATAGCGACGATGTTACTAATATAGCGATTCTATATTTAGCTACCGCTGGATGTTGAGACCTTGGCTGTAGAATTGAATCGAAAAACGAGTTGTTTACCCTCAATAAAAACTTACGTAGATAATAGACTATAAAAATAGTTCCGAATGATACTGCGAAAAATACATATTTAATCGTCTCTATGGGCAAATTAGAATCGAGGCTACCTTGCAATTCAAAGCCGGCAATTTTGCTAACAACTAAATATATACCCAAAGAGCCTAATATGGCCACCCAAATTATAAAAGTAAATAGATAACCAGTATTCAACTGTTTCAATTCATTCGCCTCATCCTGCATAACTAATCCCCCCTTTTTTTAGTTTATAAATTTGATGATCTCGTAAAAAGTCGTCACTCCGGTGAAAACCGGAGTCCAGATGGTCCGCAACTGCTTGAAAACACTGGATTCCGGCTTTTGCCGGAATGACGGGAAATGGTATTTTTTGACTTTTTACGAGATCATCAAAGTTTACAAGGTATTATTATTATTATTTGTAAGTTAATTAATGTAAATCCTATAAAAAGAGGAGGGGAAGATGCTAAAAACCAAAATAACTGAAATGTTTGACATAACGTATCCTTTCTTTGGCGGGACAATGATGTACATTTCAACTCCTGCGTTTGTTGGTGCTGTCTCTGAAGCAGGAGGAATCGGGATTCTGGCTTCGGCAATGTATCGAAGTAAAGAGAGTTTCAAAGATGCCATAAAAGAAGTCAAGGACAAGACCGATAAACCGTTTGGCGTGAATATAAACCTTTTCCCTATGATGCAGCCGATAGATAATAATGAGTATATGGATGTTATCATAGAGGAAGGGGTCAAGGTCGTTGAAACAAGTGGGCACAGGGCACCGGACGACATTGTGGCAAGGTTAAAACCAGAGGGAATAAAACTCATTCATAAATGCGTTGGAGTAAGATATGCCAAAAAAGTCGAATCTGTAGGTGTTGATGTGGTTACAGTTGTTGGCTTTGAAAATGGTGGGGCAACCGGTACACTCGATATAACGACGCTGTGTCTTGTCCCTGCAGTTGTAAACGCTGTAAATATACCGGTAGTTGGCGGCGGCGGAATTGCAACGGGTCAAGGTATCGCAGCTATTCTGGCACTGGGAGCGGAAGGGGTGATTATGGGAACCCGGATACTCTGTACAGAAGAATGCCCTATTCATGACAATCTAAAGAAGGCATTGCTGGCAGCAAGTGAGACGGATACAGTCTTGATGTTGCGTCCATACGGTAATACTCATAGGTGTTGGATTAGTGAAGTTACAAAGAAAGTAAAAGAACTGGAAGAAGAGAATGCACCCTTTGAAAAGATTATCCCATTGATTGAAGGGCCTAAAACCCTTTCGATGATTCGAGATGGAGACCTAAAGAGCGGCTTCATCTCTTGTGGTCAGGGTATTGGTCAGGTCAATCGTATTGTGCCGGTCAAAGACCTCTTTCATCAATTGGCAGATGAACTGAAAGATGCAAATAATCGCTTGGGTCAAATTATCGGTTGATATTGCCTGTATATTAATTGTTTTGCGCTTTTAACGGTCTTTTGTTTAAATAAAAGTCTCTTATAGCAGTCTCAGAAGAATAAACAACACCTACGGATATCATCAGTTCACTTGCATCCTCGAGCTCTTTCACTTTCTTTAAGATATATTCTTTAGCTACAACCTCGCCTATCCTGGGTGTTTATTGATCCGAAAAGTAGTATTAAAAGATTGAAAGGAGGATTTAGAAGATGGAGGGGATAAATGTCTTTAAATTTCTTATCAATAGACAGATTTTAGGATTGCTTATGCGGAGCAGAACAAGAAAGATAATAAAGGGTTTGAAAAAGGGGAATATCTTTCTGTCCGGTATCGATAAGTACCCGGATAAAGAGGCGATTGTCTTTGGAGAAAAGAGGTTTACTTATAAGGAGTTTAAAGAGAGAATAAACAGGTTTAATAATGGATTACTCTCCCTGGGATTAAAGAAGGGAGACCATATATCTATTCTCAGTGGAAATTCAAATGTGATGATCGAGACGATACTGGGCCCTTCTTTTGCAGGTATTATGACAACACCAATAAACTGGCATCTGAAGAAGGACGAGATAGAGTATGTTATCAACAACTCAAACTCTAAGCTTGTTGTAGTAGAAGATCAATTCCTCGATAAGATCATCCCAATCAAATCGAAGATAGAAAGTGTTAAGCATTTCTTAGTAGTCGGTGATACAATACCTGATGGTATGATTTCATACGAGAAACTACTTTGCGATTCATCGAGTGCCGACCTGGAAGAGACCGTTCCAGGTCAAGGCTTTATGCTTTATACATCCGGAACCACCGGACGGCCGAAGGGTGCACATAGTCTCGCTCTAGATAATCCTGCCAATCTAAAACCGGATGATGTAGCCGACTTTTTATGGATGATGGAAAATATTATGTATAGCTGCGGCTATCATAAAACAACAAACAGGCATTTGGTTACAGGGCCGATCTATCACGGTGGACCATTAGGATTTTCAGCAGCAACATTGTTCCATTGTGGAACGCTCTTTATAATGAGAAAGTTTGATCCACAAGAGGCCCTGAGACTTATTGAAAAGGAGAGGCTATCAACGACATTCTCTGCTCCAATTATATTAAAGCGCTTAATGGACTTTCCGGATAAAGAGAAGTATGATGTGAGCTCTATGAAATCCGTATTATGCGCAGCTGCGCCATGTCCTGCTGAGCTGAAAAAGAAGGTTGTGGATTACTTCGGTCCTGTATTCTATGAGCTTTATGGGTCAACTGAAGCGGGATACAATACCAGACTTCAACCAAAGCACTATATAAAAAATCCCCAACGAATTGCCAGTGTTGGTGAGGTTGCTCCTGGTAATAAGATAAAGATAGTGGATGAAGACGGTAAAGAAGTTCCCACAGGAACTACGGGAGACCTTTATATAAGCAATGCTATGGTGAAGTATCTTGAATATCATAAAGACCCGGAGAAAACGAAGGGTTCATTCGCAGAGCTTGATGGAGAAAAGTATTTCATTGAGGGCGAAATTGCCTATCTTGATAAGGATGGATTTTGCTATATTGTTGACAGGAAAAAGGATATGATCATCAGCGGTGGCGTCAATATATATCCTGCTGAGATCGAGGAAGTTATTCATTCATGCCCAAGCATATCGGATGTGGCTGTCATCGGCGTACCTGATGAGGAATGGGGAGAGGCTGTAAAAGCCGTTATCGTACTGAAGGATGGTGAGAATACAACCAGCGAAGAGATAATAGAATACTGCAAGGAGCACTTGGCAGGATACAAAAGACCAAAGTCTGTCGATTTTGTAAGCGAGCTACCCAGGCGTCCTGACGGAAAGCTTGTTAAGAGATTGTTGAGAGAAAAGTACAAAAGTGCTGAAGCCTTCCAGTAACACGGAGGATCAGGAGGATTTAAACAGGAAAGATCGGGATTTGGGCAATAGCCTGTATACAAGAAAAAGGAGAAGGTTTTTATATGCAAGACGTTGTGAACATTGCTGAAGGTGTATACCTCTTTGATACAAAGGCATTTGGAATGTCCAATTTTACATCGGTTTATCTTGTTATCGGCAAAGATAAGGCCTTGATAGAGACCGGCCCGACGACTTCTTCTTCGCAAATATTAAACGGATTGCAAAAACTCGGTATCGATTCAGAGGAGATAACCCATCTCATATTAACCCATATCCATTTGGATCATGGAGGTGGGGCAGGTACCCTTTTAAAGGTGATGCCTAATGCAAAGGTTATTGTTCACGAAAATGGAATGAGGCATCTGATCGATCCGTCGAAACTGGTGAATAGTTCAAGGAGGGTCTTCGGAGATTTAATAGACAAATGGTATGGTGAAGTCGTTCCTATTGAAGAAAGGCGCATATTGCCTGTAAAAGGAGGAGAGATTATTGATCTGGGTGATGGTCACAGACTGGAAATGATCAATAGCCCCGGACACTCCTCCCATCATATATGCATTTACTCAGAGAAGATCAAAGGGCTCTTTACAGGGGATGCAGCAGGGGTCTTTTTTCATGAATCCGAAGCATTGATACCCACCACACCCCCTCCTGAATTCGATCCAAAAGTAAATATTGAAACGATCAAAAGCCTTATGAAAAAGGATATAGACTCCCTGTTATTCTCCCATTTTGGGGTGGCCAAAAACGTAGAAAATACTTTAAGAAAATCTATTAACTGGTTGATAAAATGGGATAAATTAGCATCATCAATGAAGGATAAAGGCAAGTCTGCAGAAGATATTATCGAAAGATTCAGGCAGGATGCAAAAGAAGAGCTTGGTTCAATAGAGGGGATAGAGTCTGTTTACAAATGGATCATGGATTATCACATCCCAATGTGTGCTCATGGATACCTTTACTACTTAAAGAAACAAGAGGGATGAAGCAAATGAATGGACACTAATTAACAGATAGTTAGTGTCCATCCAGAAATGAGCAATTTTGTACAAGGTCAAGGAAGGCGAAGATTTTAACCGCAGGAATATATGGACATATTTCGAGGATTAAAATCTGAGCCTGACACAGAGATTGGGCAAAAGGGCCATTTATGGATGGACGCTAGTTAATCCCCGATTATCTTTACCAACACCCTTTTTCTTCGTCTACCGTCAAACTCTCCGTAGAATATCTGCTCCCAGGTTCCCAGATCGAGCTTCCCTTCAGTAATGGCAACGACCACTTCCCTTCCCATTATCTGGCGTTTCATGTGAGCGTCTGCATTATCTTCGCCTACATTATGCCGATATTGAGAAACAGGACTGTGAGGCGCAATCTTTTCTAACCAGACATCATAGTCGTGGTGAAGCCCGGATTCATCATCATTGATAAAGACAGAAGCCGTTATGTGCATGGCATTTATAAGTACGAGTCCTTCTTTAATTTTGCTCTCATAAAGGCATTTCTCAACTTGAGGAGTAATGTTGATAAAAGCACGACGAGTGGGGATCTCAAAGAACAATTCTTTCCGATAACTCTTCACCTCGATTGTCCTTTCCGGGGTTATGAATTAAATGTATTATTCAGCATTTGTCATTGTATCAGAGGTTTCTTCAATCTTATACAGTATCTGTTTCCAAACTTCACTTTTCCCCTGTTTGGTCACAGCTGAAAACAGGATGATATTATCCAGGGTTAAAGGAAACGATTTTTTAATTAGCTCAACCTGTCTCTTTAATTTTGATTTGGACAGCTTATCGATCTTATTCAATGTTAGTAAGGCAGGTATTTTGTAAAAATCAAACCATTCAAGGAGGTTGATATCCTCCTGTGATGGTATTCTCCTAACATCAAAGATCAAAATTACCAGTTTAAGGTGCTTTCTGGTCTTAAGATAGTTCTCGATCAAGGGTTTCCAGCTCTTTTTTACTTCTATTGGGACCTTGGCATAGCCATAACCTGGAAGGTCAACGAATGTGATTTTATTATTGATATTAAAGAAATTAATGGATTGGGTCTTACCCGGAGAGGAACTGGTCTTCACCAGATTTTTTCTGTTTACCAAGACATTAATAAGTGAGGACTTTCCAACATTTGATCTGCCGGCAAAGGCCACCTCTGGCAGGGAAGCTATAGGATAATCAGAAGGTTTAAATGCGCTTATCACAAACTCTGCCAGGGTGATCTTCATAATATTCAACATATTGTAAGGGTTATGGTTTGTCTTGCAAATAACTCTCTATTCGGTCCATGGCGATTTCGATATTTTCTAGTGAATTCGCATAAGAAAAGCGAATATACCCTTCGCCGTTACTCCCAAAGTCGACCCCTGGTGTTACGCCAACCTTTGCATTTTCCAGGATATCATAGGCAAATCTATAGGAGTCGTCTGAAAACGCTTTTGCATTGGCCAGGACATAGAAGGCACCGGTAGGATCAATGGTAATTCCAAAGCCTATCTCCCTCAATCTTGAGATCATAAACTTCCTTCTTTTATTATAGGTCTTTTTCATCATTGTAATTTCATCACTTGTTTCCTTCAAAGCAGCAATCCCTGCCCACTGGACAAATGCATTGGCAGATATGAAGAAGTTCTGATGGATCTTCTGCATAGGACGGGCGAATTCCTTTGGAACGATTGTATACCCCAGCCTCCATCCAGTCATTGCATAGAGTTTTGAGAAGCCATTGAGCACAAATGCTCTGTCTGTAAATTCTAATATTGTATGTTCCTTGTTTTGATAAACCAATCCATGATAAATCTCATCTGAAATAACCGGTAATTCGAGTTGTGCGATCTCATTCATTGTGTCAGGGGAAATGAGATTCCCTGTAGGGTTAGAAGGAGAATTGATGATAATCCCTTTTGTTCTGGCTGTTATTTTATCCATGATCTTTTCGGGTAAGTATTGAAAACCATTCTCCTCATAAACATCTATCCGGGCAGGCCTTCCTTCGACGAACTCTATAACATTGGAATAACAAGAGTACGAAGGATTGGGAAGTATGATCTCATCATCAGGGTTGAGTAAAACACAGAACAAGAGCAACATGGCTGGTGAAGTTCCAGAGGTAACTAAAACCCGGTCTGGAGATATCTCAATACCGTACTTCTCAAAGTAGTGTTCGCAAATTGCCTCCCTGAGTTCAAATAAACCCTGGCTGTGAGTATAGTGGGTCTTACCATCCCGTAAGGCTTTAATCGCTGCTTCTTTTACACATTCGGGAGTATCAAAGTCTGGTTCTCCTACTTCTAAATGAATAATATTTTCCCCTCTAGTTTCCATCTCTGCCGCCTTTTCCATGACGTCCATTACGATAAAAGAGGGTATCTGCAAGGCTTTTTTTGATATCATTTGAGTAAAGTCCTTAAAAATATGTGGTATAAAAGGAGATAAGCTAGTTAGTGTCCATCCATAAATGGCCCTTTTGCCCAATCTCTGTGTCAGGCTCAGATGTAAGGGCACATCGCACTGTGCCCCTACATATCAATATATTCCTGCGGTTAAAATCTGAGGCTTCCTTGACCTTGAACAAAATTGCTCATTTCTGGAAGGACATTAGTTAAAAAAACTAACTTCTTATCGAATCAATGTCAAGGTTTTTATTTACTCGGTATGCCGTTTATGTTAGATAAACAAGGGGGAGATAAACAAGGGGGACGTTATTTCTAATTAATAAATTTCTTGACAGGCATTCGCTTCTTCTATAGAAATATAAGGGAACCATCCCTTCAGGTGTTACAAAGGCAATCGGGAGGGCTGAACAACGTTATGGCTATAAATATCATAGATAGAAACAACGTCCCTAAAGGCAGACTAAAGGCAGAATCGTCCTTGCTGCGTATCGATTTGACGGAGATTGGAAAAGGGCATTTAAAGAGGTAGATATAAATCCTGATTTTTATGTATACAGGCAAAGGCATCTTAAGGAGATCTTTCCATGGGATTTTATAGACCACGGGATAAAGAAAGAACAACTCTTTGCCGTGTATCAAGAGGCCCTGGCGTAGCCTTTTCCTTTTTTAGTAAGCGCTATTAGAAGTTTCAAGACTCATTTTTTAAAAATCCCCTGACAATACTTCCTTTACATGATTCCTTGGGATCACGACTTCGGCGGTTAATTGGTTGTCCATTTCTGATGAATCCACTGAAATTGAACAGTATATTTAAATTGTTTTGGAACCAATGTCCCCTTTCTTTTCCCTCGAGGGACGGCTGGTTTTATTTCAAAAACTCCGCCGGACTCTTCACGCCTCCCGGACCGCGCTTTAACACATGCGTATAAATCATGGTTGTGCTGACATCCTTATGTCCCAGCAGATCCTGCACCGTTCGGATATCATACCCGGCCTGAAGCAGGTGGGTAGCAAAGGAGTGACGAAGGGTGTGAACGCTGGCAGCCTTGTTGATATCCGTTTTTTGGAGTGCGGTTTTCATGGCCCGCTGCAGCACCTGCTGGCCGATGTGGTGCCGCCTGACAACACCGCTTCTCGGATCCACAGTCAGCTTGTCCGCTGGAAACACATACTGCCATCCCCACTCCCTGCTCGCATTGGGATATTTTCGTTCAAGGGCTTCCGGCAGATAAACAGCGCCGTACTCCTTTGCCAGGTCCTGGGCATGTACTGCTTTCACCGCTTTGAGGTGTGTCTTCAACGGGCAGTGAAGAAACTCGGGAAGCAGGGTCACCCGATCCTTATCCCCCTTGCCGGAACGGACAATAATCGATTGATTGCCGAAATCAAGGTCCTTGACCCGCAACCGGACACACTCGGTCACCCGTATGCCGCTGGCGTAAATCAGCTTCAACATAAGGCAATGCTTATCCGACAGATGGTTAAACACTTGTTTTATCTCATCCTTGGTCAGCACCACCGGAATGCGCTTGCTCTGCTTTGCCCGTATGGTGTTTCGAAAATCGCCAAAATCCTGGCCCAGAACCTCCCGATAGAGAAAAAGCAGCGCGTTAAAGGCCTGGTTCTGCGTGGATGCCGTCACCTTTCTTTCCACAGCCAGGTGAGTAAGAAACCTTTTTACATGTTCCGGTTTGGCCGTCATGGGAGACTTCAGTCGGGTATACAAAAGAAACCGCCGAATCCATTCCCGGTAACTTCTTTCGGTGTTGTAGGCGTAGTGACGCAGCCGCATTCGGTTGAGAAAAACATCCTTTGCCTCGGCCCATGTGGTGATAGACAACCGGGGCTTATCTTCCTGATTGTTGTCCGCAAACAAAATCTTTTTATGTAAAAATTTTTCAATATACAAAAAAACCACCTCCTGGGCCTGCTTCACTTGCCACCCCTCACACCCGTTTGTCTCCAGGAAATCACCAAACGCTTTCACATCGCTGTCGGAAACCCCATCCAGGCTGCCATTGTAAAATTGAAGAAACCTGTCCAGCCACCCGATATAATATTTCACCTTGTCCTGTGGAATTCCCTTTGCATTCTGAAAAAAGGTCTGGAGATCGTCTTTATTGGTATCCATGGCAACCTGCATATTGATTATATGTCATAACGTATAATCAATATCACATTTATTATTGACATTGCAATAAAATAATTATAGAATCAGAAATAAATTGGGGAAACGGGCGTTTTACGTCATAATGTATAATTTATGTTAGGGGTGATGGCTCTTAAAAATTTTCTACACCAAAGTTAGGAGTTAAAAATATGCCAGAATATGCTTTATGGACACTGATTATAAGCCTCGCTGTCTTGTCTTTTGGAATGTCCTTGAAGATTGCGGACCTTAAGCATACGATCAAACTCATCGGAAAGGAAAATAAGTCGGAGGCCAAGCGGTCTTAGGAAGAC
>JAUXFK010000224.1 GCA_030623035.1 Deltaproteobacteria bacterium
CTTGATAAGCCTGCCCCGTACTTGATACGGGGGCATCCAGAAGTCATATGATACTGATAATATTCTGGATTCCTGCTTTCGCAGGAATGACGGGACATAATTTGTGATTCTAATAATTTCAACAAGTTAGAAGAACTTTGGACTATCCACTAATCTAAAGGAGGGTTTTGATATGGTAGGTATAACCTCGTATGGTGCATATATACCCAAATATCGGATCAATCGTGGACTGATTTATCAATCCATGGGATGGTTGAATCCGGCAACAATGATGGGTGGCGAGAAGGCTGTAGCCCATTTTGATGAGGACAGTATCACTATGGCGGTAGCTGCGGGTATAGACTGCCTGACAGGTATGGATCGAAAAGAAATAGATGGGATCTATTTCGCAACCACAACTGCCCCTTATAAAGAGAGACAATCTGCAGAGATAATTGCAACTGCTATTAATCTCCGTTCAGATATCCGAACAGCAGACCTGACCGATTCCGTCAAATCAGGAACTACAGCCTTGATCTCTGCATTTGATGCAATTAAAGCCGGATCAGCCAAAAACCTTATTGTGTGCGCTGCTGATTGCCGCACAGGCAAACCAGGTAGCGCCCAGGAGGAAATCTTCGGGGATGGTGCTGCATCTTTAACAATTGGTGATAGTGGAGTAATAGCCGGCATAGAAGGTTCACATTCAGTATCTTATGATTTTGTGGATCACTGGAGAGCCGATGGAGAGGTATTTGATCGTCAGTGGGAAGACAGGTTTATTCGGGATATAGCTTATAGGAATTTTATTATAGAGGCCGTTTCTGGTCTTGCAAAGAAATGTAATCTGGATGTTAAGGATATATCGAAGTTGGCATACCCGTGTCTTTATGCAGGTGACCACAAAAAAATAGCAAAACAACTGGGATTGGATCCCGCTCAGATACAGGATCCTTTATTAAATAACGTGGGATACACTGGCACAAGCAATCCGCTCTTGTTGTTAGTAGGAGCCCTTGAAGATGCCAAGGCAGGTGATAACATTGTTATTGTCGGCTTTGGTAACGGAAGCGATGCATTATTATTTAAGGTCACTGATGAAATAGAGAAGATAAAAGGAAACAGAAGAGGGATCAAAAAGCATCTTGCCTCCAGAAGAGAACTGACAAGCTATGAGAAATTTGTAAGTTTTAGAAATGCCATTCCTATAGAGAAAGGAATCCGGGGAGAGATAATAGCCCCAACGGCCCTTTCAGAATTATGGAGAAGTCGCAAAGAGATACTGGGCCTTGTTGGTTCTAAATGTTTGAAGTGCGGTACTCCGCAGTTTCCAGCCCAGAGAATATGTGTGAATCCCGATTGTAAAGAAATGGATCAGATGGAAGACTATCCTTTTTCGGATAAAAAGGCAGTACTCTTTACCTATACAGGGGATATGCTGGCCTTCTCTATGAACCCACCTGCAATGTATGGTATGGTAGATTTTGAAGGGGGAGGAAGGTATTGGTTTGATATAACCGATGCTGATATGGAATCTTGCAAGGTTGATATGTCGGTAGAGATGAGCTTTCGTAAGAAGTATATAGATGTGAAGAGTGGTATTCATGGTTATTTCTGGAAGGTAATACCTGTTATAGAATAGGGCTTTGCTCTGATTTGCTATGGTAATTGTCATTAGTCATTTCGCGTGTTTTGCCCCGGAAGGCCAAGATTGCTAGGGTGTTGATGGTGAGAGATCGATGACACTGAGACTGTTCGGGGTAGAAATTCTATAAAGTAACAATATAAAGGAGGCAAAGATGGCAGAAGGGATAAAAGATAAGGTTGCTATTATTGGTATGGGCTGCACCCAGTTTGGTGAACGCTGGGAATCGGGTTCAGAAGACTTAATAGTAGATGCGTTTAAAGAGTGTATGGATGACGCAGGGATTGACAGGAAGGAGATCCAGGCAGCCTGGTATGGCTCGTGTTTTGATGAGGTAAATGTGGGAAAGGCTGCAACACCTTTAAGCATAGCATTAAAGTTACCTTTTCTTCCGGTAACAAGGGTTGAGAATTTTTGTGCTACAGGTACAGAAGCACTACGTGGGGCCGCCTATGCTGTCGCATCAGGTGCGTACGATATTTGCCTGGCATTGGGGTCGGAAAAGCTTAAAGATACGGGTTATGGTGGTCTTCCAGAGATGAGCACTGCCATGGGGACAAAGAACAGGCTTATTATGCCGGGAATGTCTGCACCCGGGGCATTTGCCATGTTGGCTACCAGATACTTTGCCAAATATGGCCTCGATCATCAGGAAGGGAAGAGTATTTTGGCAAAGGTATCCGTAAAGAGTCATAAGAATGGGATTAAGAATCCAAAGGCCCATCTGAGAAGAGAGGTAACAGAAGAGCAAGTATTAAACGCCCCCATGATTGCCTGGCCTCTGGGTCTATTTGACTGCTGTGGGGTGAGTGACGGAGCTGCGGCGGCTATTGTTTGCCGTGCGGATATGGCCAAGAATTTCAGGGCTGATCCAATATATGTTAAGGCTCTCCAGATTGCGATAAGTTCAGGAGAGGAGATGATGTATACTGATTGGGATGGAACCTATGTGGAGACAGCCTCCCGATGCGCTGCAAGGGCATATGAAGAGGCGGGTATAAAGAATCCCAGGGAAGAGATAAGCATGATGGAAGTCCATGACTGCTTCTCTATCACAGAGCTTGTAACCTATGAGGATTTGCAGATATCACAGAGAGGTAAAGCCGGAGATGACGTGAGAGATGGCTTCTTCAATATCGATGGGAAGATTCCATGTCAACCCGATGGGGGATTGAAGTGTTTTGGCCATCCTATTGGTGCCTCCGGACTCCGGATGATGTATGAGATGTATAAGCAGCTCCAGGGGAAGGCCGAAGAAAGACAGATTAAAGATCCTAAGATCGGGCTAACACATAACATGGGTGGATTTCCGGCGATGAATCTGATCAGCATCTCTATTTTGGGTCTCTAGAAGAACAATTTTTTGAGGTAGATTCGGCGGAATTGTTTTTTTTCGTTGCTGGTTGTTTTTTGAGAGCTCTGAGAAAACACCCTTTCCAGAGCTCTCTTCGCAAAAAACCGGGTAATGAATGAGAACAAGGCATATCGTTACTACTCAGGTTGTCAGGTTCAAGGTTCACAGTTCACAGTTGGGAGCATCCAGGGCGACGAAAAGCCCACTCTGAATTTCCGTGCAAGACAGATTTGCGTGTCGCAAGAACCGGATGAACTCCGCATTCGTCTAGGAATCAAACCACTCTTTCATCAGTTTAACCTTGAACCGTGAACCCCGGAACTTTGAACCTGAGTAGTTACATATCTTTTCAAATAAAATTTAACAGGGAAAGGAAATAGAGATGGCTAGCGCTTTGGAAGGGATTAAGATACTAGATCTATCCAGATTATTGCCTTTCAATTACTGTACAATGATGCTGGCGGATTTAGGGGCTGAAGTCTTGAAGATAGAAGAGCCCAAAGTAGGGGACTACATGAGGTGGTTACCACCCAAGCTAAAGAATGAGAATGCAATTTTCCTTATAGCCAATCGTAATAAGAAGAGTATGACATTGAACCTCAGAGAGGAAAAGGGAAAGGATATCCTTTGTAAACTGGTTAAAGAATGCGATGTCCTCTTTGAGAGTTTTAGACCGGGAGTAATGGATAGGCTGGGAGTAGGTTACGATAAACTAAAAGAGATAAAACCAGGGCTCGTTTTTTGCTCGTCTACAGGTTATGGTCAGGACGGGCCTTATAAGAGTCGACCTGGCCATGATATGAATTATATCAGTGTGGCAGGCATTCTGGAGGCTACAGGGCGGCACACAGGGGCACCGGTAATCCCGGGTATTCCCATTGCGGATATGAGCATTGGCATATTTTCAGCGTTTTCGATACTTGCAGGTGTTATTGCTAGAGATAGAACAGGAGAAGGTCAGCATATAGATGTCTCTATGACCGATTGTATGGTATCTTATAATATGATGAATATCGCCGGTTATACCGTCAGTCAACGGGGCGAAGGCATCGATACATTTGGCATTACAGGAGAGACGCCCTGTTATAATGTTTTCAAAACAAAAGACGGAAAGTTCATTTCTCTGGGTAACATCGAAGACAAGTTCTGGATAAACCTTTTGAAGCTCATCGGTCGAGAGGACATTGAAGATTGCCAGTATGCTACAGGAGAAAAGGGAGAAAAAGCAATGGATGAGCTGAACAAGGTCTTTCTTTCCAGGACTCGAAAGGAGTGGCTGGATCTCTTTGAGGGCGAGGATATATGTTATGCTCCGATTAATAGCGCAGAGGATGTGATGGCAGACCCCCATGTCAAACATAGAGAGATGTTATTGGATATGGAACATCCTGTTGAGGGGAAAATGACGACAATAGGTTTTCCTTTTAAATTCTCAGGAACGCCGGCAAGTATAAAAACCCCATCCCCTACATTGGGCCAGCATACAGATGAGATTCTAAAAAACTTAGGATACCAGGATAATGAAATAAACGACTTAAGAGAGAAAGGAGTTATATAAAGGTTTTAATCAATCATCACGGTAACTATTCAGCCACAGATTCACACAGATGAACGCAGACAGGTTTAAATGCAGTAACTACTCAGGCACA
>JAUXFK010000230.1 GCA_030623035.1 Deltaproteobacteria bacterium
AAAAGCCTGACTTGATAAGATTCCCCCATGGAGAAACTTTAGATGAAGCAAAGGAACGGTCTTCTCGTGCCTTTAAAAATATTGTTAAAAAAAATCTTGGCAAATCAATCCTTATCGTTCCTCACAGGGTTATAAACAAGGTCCTTCTCTGTGCACTTTTGGGTCTCAGCAACTCACATTTTTGGGAGATTAAACAAGATACAGGGTGCATTAATTTTATTGAATATTTAAATAACAGGTTTATCCTATCTCTGATGAATGACACCTGCCATTTAAAAGAAGTGGCAGATGGGACAGACCAACCTGATTTTTAATATACAAATTTCTCTTCATGCGACAGCCTTTGCAAAGACTAAAGAGAAGCAAGGCAGCCTTTTTTCGCACGTCAAATCATAGAACACCCACTATTACCACAGGATCAGAGAGATAGAATTAGAAGTAAAGATTGAAGTGTTGCATAATTAAATATTAGTAGGCGATAAAAATAGTATCATCAGCATATTTGAAACATAATAATTAATTAATTAAATTAAATAATTAAAATTATGTTTAAGCTTTGTAAATATGTCCCCTTAACTGTGCAATAAAAATGTCCCCTCTACACTGCTGATGCTATATAAATCCATTGCTCTTCAGAAGCTGCCCGTGTCTGGGGTTTTCTCCTAGGCTTAGCCTTTATCGGTTCCTTTAAAGGAGTTGGATCTGTGTGAGCGATGAGTGTATCTTTATAGTACACCCTCCAACTGCCATCCAAGAGCTGACGGACCTCTACCCTCGCCTTAGCATACCCTCTTTGTCCGGGACCTTCTGGTATGTCAATTACCATGCCCCCTAAGCGTACAGCATTGTCATTGCCTACGACTGCGTGGTAGCGGAAACTGATGGCTCTTTTAATATCAAGGCCCTTGGGCACTTTTCGCCATGCTTTCTGAGAACTTTCAGACTTTACGGCAAACCGTCGGTTGTGATCATCAATGAACTGCTCAGCAAGAAAGCGATTGCCCGCGTCCATCTCTGTGATGTCCCTCAGCGCCAGCTCAGCGATAAGCCGATCCTGAAGTACCCCGAAGAGCCGCTCGATACGCCCCTTTGCCTGGGGTGTGAGAGCGAAGATAGGAGTAATGCCAAGGGATTGCAGACACCCTCCCACCTGGGTGGGGTCCTGCTCGCCGTTGAGTTGTTCTTCCAGTGTCCAGTTATCGTCGTTTCTGTGCAAACTTCCATGTCTGTCCTGATAGATGGAGCACGGGACACCATATCGGGTGACCATGTGCTCTAAGAGCTTCAGATACCCAAAGGAGCACTCATAGGGGATAAAGAAGGCGTCAAGTAGCTCACTGCTGGCATCATCAATGGCTGCCATTAAGCAGCAGGAAGGTGTATCCTTACTGAACCACCGATGAGGGCTTCCATCCCAGAGCACCATCATTCCTTCTTGCTCTTTGCGAGGCCTCCTTTGGTAGTGTTTCTTTGCCCTTCTTTTTCTCTTGGGTTTGATCCCGTTGGAACGTCGTAATCGTCTCACGGTATCTCGGCTCACGGTAATCCCTTCCACCTCATTAAGCTTCTCGGTAAAGTGGGTATCATTGAAGGCAGTGTAGGTCTTCTGGGAGAGCTCGATGATCCGTTTGGCAAGCTCAGGATGGAATGCTCTACCTGAAGGCCTTCCTCGATTGCCATGAACTAATCCTCTGGCTCCTTCAATTACCAGTTTTCTCTTCAATCTTTTTCCGTGACGGTAGGAAACTCCCATCACACTGCTGGCGTATTTTAAGGTTGTTTTACCCTCTACCACCATCTTTAAGAGATGGTACCTTTGCCTTTCTTTCTGACTCATTGCTATAATGTCCTTTCTCATAATGGGGACATTTTAACACAGCAGTTAGAGGGGACATTTTCATTAAGCTAACACAGTATGTTACTTTTTTATTGACAAACACTCTTTCTTTTATTTATTATTTTATAAAATATTCAGAAGGGTACGGAAATGGCAAAAAAATCATACTTCTCATTTGATAATTTTTTTATTTATTATTTTTTTGGCTTTATCTCCGTCCGCGGACCTGATTGAATATAACAATACAGTGATAATCAGGCCGTGGAAAAAATTTCCACGGCCTTTTTTTTAATACATTATAGGTGAGAAAGGATGTCAAATGTCTGTTTCAAGCAAAATTAGAACTTCAATTCAAAAATCCTCCTGGGTAAGAAAAATGTTCGAGGAGGGCGCTGACAGAAAGAAAAAATATGGCCCTGAGAATGTATTTGATTTTAGCCTGGGAAATCCAAATATTGAACCACCAGCAAAGGTTGGAGAGATTTTAAGGGAGTTGACCTCCAACAATGAATCCGGTATGCATCGATATATGCCAAACGCGGGCTTTGTTAAAACACGCGATGCGGTGGCTCATTACTTGGGAGATATCAATGACCTTTCCTTTGGTCCTGAGGATATAGTTATGACTGTAGGAGCAGCCGGGGCAATAAATGTGGTTCTGAAAACCATACTCAATCCAGGTGATGAGGTAATCATACCTGCGCCCTATTTCATGGAATATAATTTTTATGTCGATAATTATGGTGGTATTACAAAGACAGTTACTACCAATCCTGACTTTTCCCTTGACCTTTCTGCAATTGAGAGAGACATCAATTCCAATACAAAAGCCGTATTGATAAACACCCCCAACAATCCAACAGGAAAGGTCTATAGAGAAGAGGAGTTGATCCAATTGGGTAAACTCTTAGACCGATATAGCAAAAGACATGGGGAGCCGATCTATCTGATATCTGATGAGCCATACAGCAAAATAATCTATAATGGTTTGAAGTTTTCTTCTATATTTA
Organism: Deltaproteobacteria bacterium; assembly: GCA_030623035.1. GTDB lineage: Bacteria > Desulfobacterota > UBA8473 > UBA8473 > UBA8473 > JAUXFK01. Next base: position 2,848 of record JAUXFK010000230.1, read on the forward strand.
ATGTCTACAAAGAGAGTTTTGTGGTAACATCATTCTCGAAAGATATATCTCTTCCAGGAGAAAGAATTGGATATATTGCTGTTCATCCCCGTATGGCGGATAAAGATATTATTATAGAGGGATTAGGTATGTGCAACAGAATCCTTGGGTTTGTAAACGCCCCGGCCTTGATGCAACGGATGATACCGTTTTTATTGGAGGATAGTGTTGATATGGGGCTTTATCGACAAAAGAGAGATTTTCTTTGTGCAGGCCTGGATTCTGCTGGCTACCGTTTCGCCATGCCCGAGGGGACATTTTACCTTTTTCCCGAAACCCCTGTTCCAGATGATGTGGAGTTTGTCAGATCTCTCCAAGAGGAGAATATTCTCACTGTTCCGGGAGCGGGTTTTGGAGGCCCCGGGCACTTTAGAATTGCCTTCTGTGTGGAAAATGACACAATAGAAAGGGCAATGCCTGGATTTGCAAGGGTAATGGAAAAGTATAGATAAGGAGGTTGGTATGTACGCAAAGGTGGTTCACCTCAGGTTTCCTCGAGAGATAGTCAATGAACCTATTGTAATGAATTTAGTCAAGAGATTTGACCTCTCATGTAATATATTAAAGGCCACCATTTATCCCAGAAAAGAAGGAATGGTCGTTATGGAGCTGAGCGGAAACCGGAAAAACTACCACTCCGGTCTTAAGTATCTGAGGAATCTCGGCATAAAGGTAGATAGTATAAGCCAGGATATAAAGAGAAATGAGGAGGAATGTTTTCATTGTGGTGCTTGCACAGCAGTTTGTCCTACCGGGGCCCTTTATATTGAAAGACCAGAGATGACAGTAGCATTTGATAAAGATAAATGCAGCGCCTGCGAGCTTTGCGTAATAGCCTGTCCTGCCAAGGCGATGGAGGTCAATTTCGACAAGGGCCTCCTCGATTAATTCTTAAATACTGAGCCGTGCCCCATCTTCTTAAGGGGGATTATTTGTGTCCAGTGGAGCAAGATATTTCATCACCCAGGTTCTCCACATGTAAAATAAACCATAGCTTTTCTGGGATAGAGATCTGTTGAGGTCTGCCTTAAGGAGAGCGCCCCCCCCTGTCCAACTCCATGATATATATTTCTTTCCTATTCAGGTTCAAAGTTCCAGGTTTAAGGTTAGAGAGATAAAATACTGTCGAATCATCAATTGAAAGTGTTTGGTTTCGATTTGAATATAAATAAGGAGTTCATCCGATTCTTTCCGCAAGCCACGCCGTATTGCATGGATGTCAACCGTGAACCCTGAACGGTGAACCCGGCAACCTGAATAGTTACTATATTTCTTTGATAAACTAATACGATATCTGCTACACTCGAATCGGTTGTCTAAAACATGCAACATTTTAGCTCTTTGAAATTACCTGGTGAATGAGCATGGGGATGTCTTTTTTTTACTCCTGCAAGTCAAGGAGTACGTGTATGTCTTTTTTTACTCATGCCCTATAATAAATGCATCGGCGTGATCCCGATAATCGGGATGTG
>JAUXFK010000251.1 GCA_030623035.1 Deltaproteobacteria bacterium
AGGGCCTGGGTAAAGATACTATAGTTTCAAATGCAACGGGGTGTCTGGAGATTATTTCAAGCCGGTATCCTACGACAGCCTGGGAAATACCCTGGATACACGTAGCGTTTGAAAATGCTGCAGCGGTTGCAGCAGGTGTTGAAGCAGGGTTGAAGGCGCTGCGCCGCAAAGGAAGGATACCAGATCGAGATGTCAAATCGGTAAGTATGGCAGGAGATGGAGGTACGGCAGATATCGGTCTTCAGGCTTTGTCCGGGGCAATGGAGAGAGGGCATGATATGATTCATGTCTGTTATGATAATGAAGCATATATGAACACTGGGATCCAGCGTTCCAGTCAAACCCCTTTTGGGGCGTGGTCAACTACCTCGCCGCCCGGTGAAGTGAGTTTCGGGCAGCGGACATGGAAGAAGAATATTCCTGAGATTATGGTAGCACATAATGTGTCTTATGTGGCCACGGCGAATCCGAGCTATCCCCTGGATCTTATAAGAAAGGTGGAAAAGGCGAGAAAGCTGAAAGGTCCTTCTTACATTCACTGCCTTTCGGTATGTCCTACCGGATGGAGGATGGATTCGAGTCTTACAATCAAGGTGGGTCGGCTGGCGTTGGAAACCGGTATCTTCCCCCTTTATGAGGTTGAAAATGGTAAATACAGGATAACTGTTGATATGCCAGAGCCGCTCCGACCCGTGGAGGATTATCTGAAATTACAGGGTCGATTCAGGCATCTCAGACCGGACAAGATAGAAGAGATACAGGCGAGGGTGAACCTGGAGATTAAAAAGTTGATGAATAAGGTTGAACAATTAAAGTCATGGTCAGAGTTATAAGAAGAGTAAGAATTCTAAATTAAAAAGGTAGTCTAAAAATGGACAAAGTCAAGAATGCGAAAAAAAATAATAAAACTATCGTGGAAAAATATCATGGCGAAAAGAGTTCTTTAATTGCTATGCTTCAAGATATTCAAAAAGAATACAACTTTTTGCCAAAGGATACCCTGAACCTCCTTAGTGAAGAGACAGAAATACCGCTGAGTCGAATATATGAAGTTTCCACGTATTACAACTCCTTTAGCCTCAAACCCCAGGGGAGATACGTGGTACAAGTTTGTGCTGGTACTGCCTGTCATATAAAGGGGGCTCCAAAGCTGCTTTCCAGACTGGAGAATGAGCTAAATATTGAATGTGGAGAAACTACCGAGAATTTAATGTTCACCTTGAAAGATGTAAGGTGTCTTGGGTGTTGTAGTTTAGCTCCAGTTATTAAGGTTGACGACCATATTCATGCCTACTTAACTGAAGATGAAATTCAAGGAATATTGGAAAATTACAGAAAATAATGGAGGGAAAGTGGCAAAGATGGATAGTCTATTAACAAAAATGAAGGAAAAAGGGATGAAATCTCTCTCTCCTTCAAAGACGAAGATAACAGTGGGCATGGCTACCTGTGGAATTGCATCCGGGGCTGAGTTGGTTTATAACGCCTTGGCAGATGAGATAGAAAAACAAAAACTGGACATCATCCTGAGTAAAACTGGCTGTATCGGAATGTGTTACAGAGAGCCTCTGGTGGATGTTATAGAACCCAACCGGACACGGCTGACCTACAGTAAGGTTACCCCTAAAAATGTAATAGCAATTTTAAACCAAATAGCGGAAGGGAAAAGCAAAGACAAGAAGCCTTATTGCCGAATTGATGAAGAAGATCTCATTATCAATGAAGAAAAGATAAGGTATCTTACTGGGGCCTTGCCGGATGATATCAAGGCGATTCCTCTCATGAAGGAAATTGATTTTTACAAAAAGCAAGTTAAGATAGCTACCAGAAACTGTGGATTTATAAATCCTGGCAATATAGATGAATACATTGCTCGAGGTGGCTATTTCAGCCTTCAAAAAGTCCTCTCCAACATGGAACCGGTAAAGGTGATAGAAGAGGTCGAAGGATCAGGTTTGAGGGGTAGAGGTGGGGGAGGTTTTTCCACCGGGTTTAAATGGAGGTCCTGCAGAAATGCCCCTGGAGAGATAAAATATGTAATTTGCAACGGTGATGAAGGTGATCCCGGAGCTTATATGGATAGAAGTATCATGGAGGGTGATCCCCACAGTGTGATAGAGGGAATGATCATTGGAGCTTATGCTATCGGCGCTCATGAAGGATATATTTATGTAAGGGATGAATATCCTCTGGCAGTGAAGGCTTTAACATTGGCCATCTCTCAGGCTGAAGAATATGGGTTTTTAGGGAAAGATATTTTCAACTCGGGATTCAGTTTTGATATAAATATAAGTAAAGGGGCTGGGGCATTCGTCTGTGGTGAATCCACCGCGCTGATGGCTTCCTTGGAGGGCAAGGCAGGAGAGCCCCGAGCCAAATATATTCACACGATAGAACATGGGCTGTGGGATCGACCATCCAATCTGAATAATGTAGAAACCTGGGCAAATGTACCGGTCATAATATCGAGAGGCAGAGAATGGTTCTCCAAAATTGGCTACAAAAAGAGTACAGGAACAAAAGTTTTCTCTCTGGTGGGTAATGTTAAAAATATCGGCTTGATAGAAATTCCGATGGGAACCACCTTAAAAGAGATTATCTACGATATAGGTGGAGGGATACCTAAGGGGAAAAAGTTTAAAGCGGTACAAACTGGTGGACCTTCTGGAGGGTGTATCCCCAAGGAGCTAATTGACCTGCCGGTTGATTTCGATGAATTGACCAAGGTAGGGTCAATGATGGGTTCCGGCGGGATGATTATTATGGACGAGACTATTTGCATGGTAGATGTTGCCAGGTATTTCGAAGAGTTCCTGGAGGGTGAATCCTGTGGGAAGTGCGTCCCCTGCCGCGAGGGCGTCCGGAGAATGCGAGAAATACTGGACGATATATGTAAGGGAAATAGCAAAGAAGGAGATGTAGAACTTTTAGAAGACATGTCCCAAGCGATCATTGACGGTTCTTTGTGTGCCCTGGGAGGTTCTGCCCCCAATCCGGTTTTGAGCACTATTAAGTATTTCCGAAATGAGTATAATGCCCATATCCGGGAGAAGAAATGTCCGGCCGGTGTTTGTACGGAAATCACTCGTTCTGACTGAGGTGTATATGCCAAAATTCACCTATTGCCCGTTATGTGTAATTGGTGAATTGAACGCAATAGATATAAAATAGATAAGGCAGGAAAAATGATAAATTTAGTAATTGATAATAAGAAAATTCAGGCCGAGGAAGGTTCAACAATCCTGAAGGCAGCGCAAAGCAATGGAATAGAGATCCCTACCCTGTGTTACCATGATGAGTTAACTGCTTCTGGGGCATGTCGGCTTTGTTCGGTAGAAATGAAAAAAGGCGAAAGGACAAGGATTGTTGCATCCTGTATTTACCAGGTAGAAGAAGCTCTTGTTGTTAATACCCAAAGTGAGCGGGTAATGAATATCCGTCGGTTGGTCTTGCAGCTACTTATGGCGAGATGCCCTGAGTCAGAGGTTATCCGAGAACTTGCTGAAAAAGTGGGCGTGAAACCACAACCTAGGTTTAAGCCTGATGAGGACAAGGGGGAATGCATACTTTGTCGCCAATGCGTGAAGGTTTGCGAAGAAG
>JAUXFK010000266.1 GCA_030623035.1 Deltaproteobacteria bacterium
ACTATTTAAGAGATTAAATGTAAGTTTATCCCCTGTTCTTTCTTTACGCTCACTTGGATGCGAGTTTTACACGGATTAAATTTGATTGCCGCTTCTTGCATGCTGATATCTTTTTATTTCATAAAGCTAAACTGTTACTAATCCCTGAATACGAGATCAAGAAACTGTTTTAATATCTGAGCAGTAGCGCCCCATATTACATGGTTTTCGTACTCAAAGAAATAGGCCGTGCAGGGCCCTTCTTCAAAAGTACGCAGCTCTTCTTTGCATTTGCTTTCATCGAGCAAGTCATGAATTGGTATCTCCATTATTTCTTCGATTTCATCCGTGCTAATGGTAAACTCATATGGATAAGGTATAAAGCCTACAAATGGTGTAATAACAAACATACTCGTTGTTATTGCATCGTCTAATTCTCCCAGTATTTCGACATCCTCGGATTTGATGCCTATCTCCTCACAGCTTTCTCTGACAGCAGTAACCCTAAGTGTCCTGTCACCCTTTTCATAAGCTCCTCCAGGAAAAGAGATCTGTCCTTTGTGATGCGCTACTTTCTGAGACCTCTTTGTAAATAAAACATGATATTTTTTATCTTTGCAAAAGATTGGAAGAATAATCCCGGAAGGCCTTAACTTATCATCAACAATGACTTTTTTTTCTCTATGAGATAAAATTCTTTTTATTTTATCCTTCATCCTATCAATTGAATCCATATATTATAGTATCCTTAATGGTATAAACAAATGCCTATCATCCCATCTCTTATAATGAAAATCTTCGCTACTGTTTCGCCGAATAATGATAAATGGCTATTGAGTTAACTCAGCAAAGGCGGTCACATTATAATGCGTGTAACTTATCTGAGCAGTGTATAGAGCGTTAAGAAAGAACAGGCGCGAGTTTTGCACGGGTTAAAATTTGATTGCCGTTGAAGCTTGGCCAGTGCTTTCTGTTTCATAAAGCTAAAATAATACTAATTCTTTATGTCTATGAAGAGGAATGGTATGATAGCAAATAATTATAAATCCTATCGCCGATTTCTAAACCAAGATCAATAAACTCCGGACCGTATTTCCTGCCGGTATCGGTTCTAAAGGTGCCTTTTATTTTTCTGATCGCCTCCAAACCCCTTGGGAAGCGATCAACAATCAACTCGACAGGGATCTTTTTGAAATCTGTCATGTGCCAAAGGGTATCTGTGAAATTATCGACTCCCCACCTGAACTTATCCGCATCATAAAGGGAATCACTGATGATCTGCCCAATAGGGGAGCGATTTTTTTTAGGAACAACAAAGGCCTCATGATTCGATATAGCCTGAATTACGAATTCTTTCTCCTCTTTTTGCAATGGAAAATCCTTTAGCCTTTTTTTTGCCTCTTTGGCACTCGCTCTGGCATGGTTTGGCTCTTTCCTTTTGATGTCATGCAGCAATCCGGAAATTTGAGCGATGATAACGGCCCTCTCGATCTGGTCAGATTGTAAAGATAAACTCTCTGCCTCAATATATACAATGGCACCAACATCAATCGTCACCTTTTCGGCATGCTCTAAACCATGGCCCAGGTTGTCAACCAATTGATCGGCTACCATATTCTGGCACCTGATCACCAGACTGTCACTGTAATATACCTCCTTTGATATTGAAATCGGCTTTTTATGCTCAACATAGAAGCTAGGGGTCTTCAAGTTGGAGGCGATCCTCTTTGCCTCCCCCATCATCATCTTATAAAATTTTTCCACAAATACTCTCTCTATTGGGTTTCAGCATAGCACGAGGGATCCTACCTTCCCGTATATCCAAATCCTCCGGGTCCCCTCTTTGTAAGGTCAAGTTCATCCTTAACCTCAAGTGAGACATGACATACCCTGCTTATAACCATCTGGGCGATTCGATCCCCCCTTCTTACAGTAAAGGGCTCGTTGCCAAGATTTATAGCGATTACCCCTATTTCTCCTCTATAATCGGCATCTATAGTGCCCGGGGAATTCGCAAGGCCTATTCCATTTTTAAGGGCCAGTCCACTGCGGGGACGAATCTGTGCTTCATAGCCTATGGGGATTGCAACGGCAATACCCGTTGGCAGCAATACTCTTTCTCCAGGCTTAATAAGAATGTCTTTTTCCACAGCAGCATAGAGATCCATACCCGCCGAGTAATCGGTCATATATTGTGGCAAAGGGATATCACTGTCAACCTCTCCCTTAACCCTTTTTATTTGAATCTTAACATCTTCCATATCCATTTTTAATCCCTCAAAATCTGGTGAGAATTATAGATGTCCTCTTGTTTCTTATTACGCTTTGTCAAGAATCCCAGTAACAACCAGGTAAACAAAATGAAAATAACCAATCGAAAATACTGTGTCAAGGTATTTTTACAGCAGTGTCGGTAGGATCTGCATATTCATTTTAGTTTACATCCTTCATAGACATTGACAAAACATAATCTCTGAAATAGAATATAAAAAATGGTAACTGTTTAGCCAGATAATGATTTGGATGGTCTTTGACGAGCATTTTTGAGTTATTTTGTTAAAGATTCAAAGATGATGAATTCGTAAAAAGTCGTCACTCCGGTGAAAACCGGAGTCCAGATGGTCCGCAACTGCTTGAAAACACTGGATTCCGGCTTTCGCCGGAATGAC
>JAUXFK010000143.1 GCA_030623035.1 Deltaproteobacteria bacterium
CCATCTAAACGACACCTCTCTGAAAACTCTTGCATCTCTTTGACAGTTTTTACTATCTTCATCATTAGTCCAATTAATGGATGAACCCAAAATAGTTAAATATTAGATTACTGAAAGCTATGTTCTTCACCGGGGAATGTCTCAGCTCTTACTTCAGAAATATATTCTTTTACGGCCTTTGAGACCAACTCTTCCATATGGACATATTTTTTTACAAACTTCGGTCGAAATTCGCCGGAGAGTCCTAATAAATCGTTAATTACCAACACCTGACCGTCACAGTCTACACCTGCTCCAATACCTATAGTTGGTATCTTCAGCTTTTCAGTAATCTCACGTGCCAGCTTACTGGGAATTACTTCCAAAACCACGGAAAAGGCCCCTGCTCTTTCTACTGCTAGAGCATCCTCCATAAGTTTTTCCCTCTGTTTATCCTCCTTTCCTTGAACCCGGTAGCCTCCCATTCGATGGACTGACTGAGGTGTTAAACCAATATGGGCCATCACGGGTATATCTATGTCTGTAATGGCCTTGATCGTATCCTCCATATTCGTTCCCCCTTCAAGCTTAACTGCCTCAGCCCCACTCTCTTTGATCATCCTTCCTGCATTCCTTTTGGCATCCTCCGTACTTATCTGATATGACATAAACGGCATGTCTATAACAACGAGTGAATCTTTAGATCCTCTAGTAACTGCTTTGGTGTGGTGGATCATGTCCTCAACAGATACCGGCAGGGTATTATCCTCTCCCAGGATAACATTTCCAACTGAATCACCAACGAGTATGATATCCACTCCACAGCTATCAAGAATCTTGGCAGTAGGACAATCATAAGCAGTGAGCATCGTTATCTTTTTTCTCTCATCCTTCATTCTCTGTAAATCCAGGATCGTTATCTTTCCCATCTGCCCCTCCCTTTTAAATAAATGAACCCACTATTTTTCTTAACCTCCAGCAAGTCCCCTCAATATAGATATCTGATCGCTATCCTTTATGAAAACTCTGTCTTCTAAATGAGGGTCAATTGACTATCCATTGACCAAGATTACAACTCCATTGGGCAAGTTTTTAAGGTTCTTTCTGAAAAACTTTACCTTCAAATGGTTGTCGATCTGTTTAAATACCTTCTTAATGGAGGCCCTTTCTTTAATGTCAATTGTAAAGCTTTCCTTTAAGAAGCGACTTCCAAAAATCCCTTGAATGTCTACTTCTGCCACTTTGGAGATTTCCTTTCATGATGATTTCAAACTCTCAGTGTAACCGTCCAAAGACAGCTCTTTCATCTTCTCATCAGTGGGCATTCCAGTCATTACATCCCATCCCATTCCTTTAAAATACTCCGAAGTTAAGGTATCGATATCAATGGTTATCCCTTTGAGAGGACCCTCCGCAAGGGGAGACTTGCCAATAATTCTGTCGGGCAAGATAAAATCCTTTGGCTTGATCCCCTCTCTTAGATTGAAAAGATGCCTCATGGTCTGAATCCTCATCCCTGTGGTGGTCAACTCGTCGGGGGTAAAATCCCACCCGGTGGCTGCCTTTAAATAGTCCAAAAGTGGGTATGTAGGGACAATAAGAAAGTGAAAGATACAAAGACCGGCACAGTTTATAATCTGACTATAACTACTTACCAGGGCACTCTTCTTACCCTTATTGTGGTATTCATATTTTTTCTGTTTCGGAAGGTTATATTTAGATAGGAGCTTTTCGTCCATAAGCCCTATCCCCATTTCCTCATAGCCTAATCCTCCCTGGGTATGTCTTCCTGGTGTTGGATCAGATACATAAGTGGTTCCAAAACTGGGGTTAAGCCGTGGATCATGCATTGGTACTTCCTGCCCACCTACATGCATAGCAAACCTCTTTGATCCTTTCCCTATCTTTTCCGAAGCTACCTTACATCCATCTGCCAGCACATCGCCAAACCCCTCTCTCTTAATCATCTTATCGAGCAACTTCAATACAGAATCTGAACCGCCCCATTTCAATTCAATCCCGTCCGTTTGCTCTTTAGAGATCAGACCGTTTTCGTAACATTCAATGGCAAATGCAATCGTTCCCCCCGCTGATATGGTATCGATGCCAGCCCTATTACACATATCATTCGCCTTAAAGATAATTTCAATGTCGTCATTGAGGATTGTGCTTCCAAAGGCAGCTATGGTTTCATATTCTGGTTTGTGTGACTCATTGAGGGGATATTTCCCATCTTTCATTTCCACGATACCGCCGCAAGCCACAGGACAAGAGCTGCAAGCAAATTTCTTCTTCTGATACTTTATGATATTGTCATCACTAATCTTTGATGACCTGGTCCTCATTGGAAAATCTTTGTAGGCTACACCTGACCAGTTCTTTATGGGGGAATCCTGCATCTCCGATGATGGGCCAACAAAACTGCATGTTCCATAGTCAGAAAATAACTGGGCGACCAGTTTTTGATCCGGTGGAGGTAGGGGGACTTTTAATCTCACAAGATAGGGAAGCAAAGGGGTCAGCGCCTTTGTTAAAAAATTCTGAATCTTCGAAGGCCGTTGCTCAAATAACGGTCTTATCTCCGAATTGAGCTTTTTCAACTTATCCGGATCTGAAACTTGAACCTTACAGGTTCCTTTAGCAGCTATTGCCTTCAGATTCTTTGATCCCATCACAGCACCCAGCCCGGATCTTGCGGCAGTCCGACCTTTATCATTCACAATACCTGAGATCAAGGAGAGGTTCTCGCCGGCCGGCCCTATACAGGCCACATTGAACTTTTTGTCTTTTAGCTCTTCTAAGATGATATCCTCTGTTTCAACAGTGTCTTTTCCCCAGATATGGCTTGCGTCTCTCAGCTCTCGAACCTCGTCAGTTAAAACCAAATAAACGGGTTTTTCAGATTTTCCAATAAAGAAGACAGCATCATATCCTGATCGTTTCAGTGCTTGGGCAAAGTGCCCTCCGGAGTTAGCGTCACCCCATCCACCTGTTAAAGGCGATTTTCCTACAACCATGTATCTCCCACTACCTAAAGCACCTGTCCCAGTCAAAGGACCGGTTAGAAACCCCAAGATGTTCTCTTCTCCTAAAGGGTCAATACCGGCTTTCATCTTTTCATACAACACTTTTACGCCTATACCATATCCACCTATAAATTTTCTATAAATCTCTTCCGGCATTTCTTCTTCTATAAATTCTCCCTTCGTAAGATCTACAAATAGGTTCTTTCCGATATAACCATTCATTTATAATCTCCGTTTCAATACGTTAAAACAAAAAAGCCTTCTGGACTTAACCCAGAAGGCTTTATAAAATGGGCTGTTAGTAAATCCGGTATGTTTACCGAATGCCAGCCCTTTTTTATTTATCTAATTTCCTTCCGTCCCAGTCCAATGATTTGGATCCAAGCGGTATTTGATTTATTATGATTTCATTAACATATTAAACACATATGTGTCAAGGAATTTTTGCATAATTGTTTAATCTAAGAGATTATAGCGTTCCAACCGCATCATCTAAATAATATGTTCTACTTTATAAAATATATGATTGCATGAAAAATGTTGTAAAAGAAAAAAAACCATGATAAGAATAATTTATAGAGTAAACATCTGTAAGTTATTATACAGGCGTTAAAGACATAACCTGTAAAGGAGAATAGTATGTCTATACGATTCAAAGTTTTTTTATTTGCTGTTTTATGATTTTACTATTACTTATCTTATCAACAGGCTATACAAAGCCTCCAAAACCAGGGCCGAACTTCATTTGGGTAAAGCCCTATACTTTACCAGATGGCATTTCTATCCCTGGCCATTGGAAATACACTGGACCTCCTAAAAAGGGGAAGACACGGATGCTCGGGCATTATAAATCTAAAGGGGAAATGGATGCCCGGCCATTGGCGATAGTTAGTATTCATCTGGTTAAATTGAATGAATCATTTGAGAAAAGAATTTATAAGGAGTTAAACGAATGGCAAAGAGTAAAGGGGAAATCGTTATTGATGAGCAATACTGTAAAGGCTGTGAATATTGTATAGAGTTTTGCCCGAAAGACTGTATAACTTTGGGAGACAAATTTAGTGCTCAGGGTTACCAAATACCGGTCTTTGTAAATAAGGAAAACTGTAGTGCATGTATGATATGTGCAAAGATGTGCCCCGAAAGCGCAATAGAGGTGTATAAGTATATCTAAGGGGGAATCTTCTTAAATAAGTATGGACTTTAGACAGTTAGAAATATTCTGTAAGGTTTTAGAGCTGAGGAGCTTCTCAAAAGCAGGCGAAGCAGTATATCTGACTCAACCGACAATCAGTGAGCATATTAAATCTCTGGAAGAAGACTTGGGCACCAGACTTTTGGATAGGATGGGGAAAGAAGTAATTCCGACCAAAGCCGGGGAGATCATTTACAAATATGCAAAACAGCTACTAGAGCTAAGGGTTGAAGCAAAGCAAGTATTAGAGAAATTTTCAAGAAAAATGGTAGGAGAGATTACCATTGGGGGAAGCAATATACCCGGTGAATATGTTCTGCCTTACTTACTGGGTAAATTTAAGGAAAGTTATCCAGGCATCTCTATATATTTACGTATTGGAGATACAAGAGATATTATCGATGGAGTGCTTAATAATAGAATCGAGATAGGTATTGTAGGGGCAAAGATCCAAAACACAAGACTTGAATACAGTGAATTCATAAAGGATGAACTGGTATTAGCTGTCCCCCCCGCTCATCCATGGGCATCGAGAACCTCCATCAGGCCAGAAGAACTTAAAGATGGAGCATTCATCATTAGGGAGAGAGGCTCGGGGACTCGCATGACGATAGAAAATGTATTGCATAAAGCTGGAATTGGTTTTAACAGATTGAATATAATCGCTGAAATGGGAAGTACAGAGGCAGTTAGACAGGGAATCAAGGCCGGAATAGGCGTCTCTATTCTCTCTAAAAGAGCGATAGAGGATGAATTGAAATATGGAACACTTCAAGAGAAAAAAATCGAAGGCATTAGATTCGTTAGAAGTTTCTATGTTGTAATTCTTAAGGGAAAAACAAAATCCCCTCTTGTTAATACTTTTTTTGGCTTTTTATTAGAAAGCATAACTAAAGAGCAATCCGATTTAAGCACCGATCATTGATGCAGCCTATCTTTTCAAAATGATTTAGAAACAATTTTTTTGCAATTGCAAAAATCAGACTTAACTGTATCACTTTGATACAATTGGGTTATTATGATTCACTAAAATTCGTCATACATTATAAGCATCTTAGGGTATTCTTCCTTTAAAACGTATCATTTCGACTCACCCTGCAATTTCAATTAGCATAACATTGTATAAAACAACACCTCGCCAGGGCCTTTACTGACAAGCATTGGATTATTTTTGAAATAATTTTAATTTTTGGCACAATAGTTGCTACTATTAATAAAACATAAAACAAAGCACAAAAAATCATTACAATGTTCTTTAAAAGTAAACAAGGGGTGCTCTGGTTCTGATTCTCATTTTGATTTGATGCTCGTTCTAATATTCTCCCTCTATTCTCAACCTGATTATATTTCGACCTGAAACTGAAGCGAATGTAGTAAGCTGAAGCTGTTTTGAGACTCTAGCTGATTTCGACCTGTTAAGTTAAGATAAAAAGATTAATTTAACGAAAGCGCTTAATGTACTGTTGTTGCAATGGGCACCCCATTAAAAACCTACCATCTAATCCAATTGAAACCGAATAGGAATATTGGTCCATACCTTAATACACATTCCATTTCTCTTAGCAGGAATAAATATCCAGTCTTTAATAGCATGTAAAGCGGATTCGTCCAAGATTCTATACCCGGAAGTTCTCTGCACTTTTATATTTCCCACTTTCCCATTTGGTAAAACTTCTACTTTTAGCAATACAACTCCTTCAATCTTCCTTCTCCTGGCCATTATTGGATAGCGAGGTTTCGGATTCTTTAAATAGGTTGGAAATGTTTCCTCTTCTATCTTATTATTTCTATCTTGATTTGATAAACTCGTATATTCCTTATTTGCTGTATTTTCAATCAGAGAGGGGATTCCACTGGTGGTAGATTCAAGTTTGGGTTCAGGTATGACTTCAGGTTTATGGCTGGGTTGAGATTTCAGTTGGGGTTTGGGCTTTTTTTTAGGCTTGGGCTTATGTACCGGTCGAGATATCCTTTCTCCCTCAGATTTAGCCCTCTGTATAGGTAGCCTCTCTTTTTGAGTTTTATATAAAGAGACCTCTATTGTCCCTTTTTTTTCTCTGTATTCCACTAAATTCGCTGAACGGTTAGGGCTTATAAATAAGAAACATGCATGGATTGTAAGAGCAAGGCAGGTGGCTATCAAAAGATCTCGGCTAATCATATATGTTCCTCACTTTTTGCCGGGCCTTACTATCTGTTTTCTCTCTTCAAATGTCGTCTCTAATGAGACCTTGCTAAGCCCTGATTCCCTCACCAGATCAAGCACCTCTATTATCTTTTCATAGAATGCTCTTTTGTCTCCTTTAATGTAGACCCTCAAATCAGGGCTGTCTTTCCTTCTCCTTTGAAGGAGAATCTCCATATCTTTGAGTGAGGTTTTCATATCATCCAGGTATATTTCTCCATTCTCGGTAATCGTTAGGGAAACATAGTCTTTTCTATCAACCACAGCGCTCTTTGCTTTTGGAAGGTTAACGTTTATCCCTTTATGAATAACCATAGAAACCATGGCATAGATGAAGAAAACCAGAAGCAAAAATACAACATCTATAAGGGGGATCATCTCTATTCTGGAACGCTTCTGGTCATTTTTCTTTATTTTCATTGTTATTCCTTAAGCCCAAAGCCAGCTTATCATTTACTAACTGCTTTTGCTTTATTCTTCTCAAAAACAATCTCCAGGTTTGTCCCGTACTTTTCTATATTTGAAATGGCATCGTCCGTCTTGGATGAAAAGTAATTGTATGGGATCAATGTAAGTATTGCTATAGAAAGACCTGTAGCTGTTGTTATTAAAGCCTGTGCGATTCCGCCGGTCACAGCCCTTGGATGCTCAATCCCAGCCGCTCCCAGCAGGTCAAAAGAGTTAATTATACCTGTCACTGTACCCAATATCCCGAGAAGAGGAGCCATTGTTATCATTGTATCAAGGATTATAAGATGCCTTTTCATCCTCTTTATTTCCTGTGAAGCGGCCATCTCTAAAGCACTGATGAGAGAAAAATCGAGGTGTACTAACCCACAGAAAAGAACCTTTGCTACAAAATCCCCGCAACCTCTGGCGATCTCCACCGCCTTAATGTAGTCTCCCTTCTCTGCAAGTTCAAGAATCTCATCTATCAAATGCGAGTTTTTTCTCTTTTCTTCTCTTATCCAAAACATGCTTCTTTCAATAATAACCGTTAATGAGATTACGGAACAAAGAAAGAGAGGATACATAATAGGGCCACCTTTGAAAAAATAATCTAACATCTATAAACATCCTTCCTTGTACCAGCAAAAAAAACCTCTGGTTATGGTCATTTAATTGTATTATTTTAGCCTTATGAAACAGAAAGCACTGGCCAAGCTTCAACGGCAATCAAATTTTAACCCGTGCAGAACTCGCATCTAAGAGAGCATAAAGAAAGAACAGTATTCAGCTA
>JAUXFK010000056.1 GCA_030623035.1 Deltaproteobacteria bacterium
ATGCCTTTGGCCCTATGGGGTTGGAAGAGCTAACGGCTTGTAAATTTATCGTATATGGGAATGGGCAGATAAGGTCCTAACCCTATAAGACCTTCGCTTTCGTTTTCAAAGGAGGTTTGTTTGAGGATTGGCCTTTTCGGTGGAACCTTTAATCCAATACATACAGGACACCTTCGCTCTGCTGAAGAGATAAGGGAATTATTTGAACTTAAGCGAATTGTCTTTATTCCCTCAGCAATCCCTCCCCATAAAGATGAAATGGGCATTATCTCTCCTTCTCATCGTATTGAGATGGTCAACCTTGCGATCGAAGGCAACCCGGACTTTTCTTCTTCTGATATCGAGATAAAGAGGTCTGGCAAGTCATATTCTATAGAAACGATCAACCACTTCAAAATGATGCACGGTTCGGATTTGGTATTGTTCTTCATTATGGGGATGGATGCCTTTATAGACATATCAACATGGAAGGATTGTGTATATCTATTCTCCTGTTCCAATTTTGTTGTAACAACCAGACCGGGTTATCACCGGATAAAACTGGAAGACATTTTGCCTTTTGATGTAGTCAGGGATTTTTCTTATAATCCCGAAGAAGACAGGTTTATTCATACATCGAATCTATCATTATACTTTCGAGATATTACCCATCTGGATATATCCTCAAGTATGATCAGGAAGAGGATCAAAGAGGAGTTGTCAATCCGTTATCTACTCCCCGAAAGGGTAATAGAATACATTAAAGTTAATGGAATCTATAAAGATTCCTGAGTTTTGCGAGTCTCTTTTTTACCAACTCAAACCGAAAGAGAGGTTTTATTATGTCAGAGATGAAAGTTGGAGAGGTAGTCAAGTTCTTTGCAAAACCAAGTGTAGCTGCAATAAAAGTAACCGAAGTCACCCTTAACACAGGAGATACAGTGCGATTCAAAGGGCATACCACAGATTTCAAAGAAGAGATTAAATCAATGCAAATCGAAAATGTGACTGTAGAAAAGGCTGAAGCAGGGCAGTTGGTTGGAATTAAAGTAAAGGATAGAGTGAGAGGCGGTGATACGGTCTACAAGGTTGTAGATGAAGATTAACCTATGATGTTTTTACAGAAGGAGCAATAGATGCCTATTTCGGATAAGATTAAGAGTGCTTTGGATAGAGGCTCCTGGATTCGAAAGATGTTTGAAGAGGGTGGCAGGCTAAAAGCAAAACTAGGCGCCGAAAATGTCTATGATTTTTCTCTTGGCAATCCTTACGGCGAACCTCCTCAAGAGTTTTTGAGTGAGCTTAAAAGGGTTGTGAATGACCAAACCCCCGGGATGCATCGATACATGGCGAATGCAGGATTTGTAGAGACAAGAGAGACCATAGCCGGGGTATTAGCAGAAGATTCGGGCATGGATTTTAAATGGGATAACATAACCATGTGTTGTGGTGCAGGTGGCGGTCTTAATGTAGTTTTAAAGACCATTCTTGATCCAGGCGATGAGGTGATCGTCCTCACTCCTTTTTTTGTTGAGTACAGATCCTATATAGATAACCACGGGGGTATATGTCGTGAGGTATCTACCAATGAAAAGTTTGAAATTGATCCAGAAGCAATAGGCCATGCGATCAATTCAAAAACCAGGGCTGTTATTATTAATTCTCCCAACAACCCCACAGGAGTGATTTACAGTTCAGGGTCATTGGAGGGGCTTGATAGACTTTTAAAGAAAAAGGGAGAAGAACTGGGTATTGTTGTCTATGTAATTTCCGATGAACCATATAAGAAGTTGGCCTATGACGGCATTGAGCCTCCAAATATATTTAAGCTGATAGACAACAGTATTGTGGTAACATCCCATTCCAAAGACCTCTCAATCCCCGGAGAGAGAATTGGTTATATTGCGATAAGCCCCAAAGCGGCTGATACTGGGGACCTTATAGATGGTATTACTTTTTCCAATAGAACTCTTGGTTTTGTAAATGCACCTGCTTTGATGCAAAGGGTTGTGGCCAAATTGCAGAGGGTTTGTGTAGATGTAAATGATTACCAGGAAAAAAGAGATCTATTCTATGAAAGCTTAACAGAGATGGGCTATCAGATAATCAAACCTCAAGGTGCGTTCTACTTATTCCCAAAGTCCCCAATAGAGGATGATGTGGCCTTTGTGAAAAAGGCTCAGAATAAGAATATCCTGATTGTTCCAGGGAGTGGATTTGGGACGCCCGGCTATTTTCGCATAACATACTGTGTAGAGAAGAGGCTTATAGAAGATTCTCTTAAAGGTTTTGAAGAACTGGCTTTGGAATGTGGATTGAAGAGTAAGTGAGGTCAATTGAGTTATTTCAGAAAAAATATAGAAAAGATGGAGGGGTATTGCCCGGGAGAGCAACCCCACGAAAGAGACTACATCAAACTGAATACAAACGAAAATCCGTATCCCCCTTCTCCAAAGGTTATCGACAGAATAAAAGAAGGTGCAAATGCATTGCTCCGTCTTTATCCATCTCCTATGGCCGATCCACTGAGGAAAAAGGCAGCAGAGGTGTACGGCGTTCAACAGGACAATATACTGGCAGGCAATGGTGCGGATGACCTGCTTTCTATCCTGGTAAGATCGTTTGTAAACGAGGGAGACTTCGTAGTACTAACTGACCCTACTTATACCCTTTATGATACGCTGGTTACCATTCAGGAAGGAAATATTTTCAGGGTATCACTCACCGATGACTTTGACATTCCAGAGGAATTCATAAAAAGAGATGCAAAGTTGACCTTTCTTGCCAATCCAAACTCTCCTTCCGGAACCTTTATCCCTGTTAAGAGGATCGAAGGATTTGTTAAAGGAATGAATGGTGTATTGGTTGTGGATGAGGCCTATGTGGATTTCGCTTGTGAGACGGCTATACCGCTGATTCATAAATACCCCAACATAATCGTATTGCGTACCTTTTCCAAGTCATTTTCACTGGCTGGATTGCGTATCGGTCTTGCCTTTGCCCACCATGACCTGATACAGGGTATGACAAAGGTAAAAGATTCGTATAATCTCAATAGGTTGAGTATCGCTGCTGCCACTGCTGCACTTGATGACATTCGATGGATGGAAGATAATGTAGCAAAGATAAAGAAGACCAGGGAGTCCCTCATTGTATCTTTGAGTACAATGGGATTTAAGGTATATCCATCCCAGAGTAATTTTATCCTAGCAAAGATTCCCGACAGAAACCTAAGAGATGTATATGAGGAATTAAAAAGAAGGGGTATCCTTGTGAGATATTTTGATACTCAAAGGCTTCAGGACTGTATTCGCATTACAATAGGTACGGATCATGAGATATCAGTGCTTTTAAGGGAGATATCAAGGATAGTAAAATAAACAGAAGGAGAAAATGGATGGCAGGAGGTAAAAACATAGGGATTGACAGGGATAGAGCCCTTTGCCTTATGCGAGAATATTTAAAGAAGGATAACCTCCGAAAGCATTCGCTGGCCACAGAAGCCATTATGAGGACTCTGGCGGAAAGGCTGGGCTACGATGTGGATTCATGGGGGATTGCAGGACTTTTACATGATCTTGATTATGAACAGACCAGGGACAACCCTGCCATACATGGATTGAAAACATCTGAGATACTTGAAAGAAAAGGTGTAGACCCTGAAATCATTCAAGCAATTAAGGCCCACAACGCAGAGGCATTGGGGTTGCAACGAGGGAGTGATTTCGATTTTGCTCTGACCTGTGCCGAGTGTATAACCGGTTTGATCGTTGCTACAACCCTGGTCTATCCGGACAAGAAGATCGCCGGCGTCAGGAGCAAATCCATAATCAAGAGGATGAAGCAAAAAGAATTTGCAAGGAATGTGAGCAGGGAGCTGATTCAAGAGTGTGAGAAGCTCGGTATCCCGCTTGCGGAGTTTGCAGAGTTAAGCCTCAATGCAATGAAGGATATTGGTGAAGAGTTAGGGTTGTAACGCTATATTTTGAAAAGAATCAGAGGGCCAGGATGGCTACAGCACTGAAAGGGGAACTTATCCATCTCAAAGAAAAGATGGCTCGTTTTGCAAAGCAATATATTGCAAGCAGGGATGACTTGCACGTATTGGATGCGTTCCCACATGATATCTGGAACAAGATGGGAGAGGAAAACCTCTTAGGGATTAACATACCCGCAGAATATGGTGGCCTTGGAGGAAACTCTCTTTCAATAGCAGTGGCTGGCGAGATGCTGACCCAAAAAGGGCACAACCTGGGAATTGCCGTTTCCTGGCTGATCCATCATGCAGTCTCCCGTTTTTTGATCATGGATTTTGGAAATAAGAGACAACACGAGATGTATCTGAACAAATTGGCAAGCGGTAGGATTACAGCCTCTATAGCTGTATCAGAACCGAAAAGGGGTGCACACCCAAAGTATATAGAAACATCAGCAAATCGCCAGGGTGATTCCTTTGTGCTGAATGGAGAGAAGACCTATCTCACAAATGGCCCTATAGCAGACCTTTTTATTGTTATTGGAATCACCGAGGTGAGTGGAGGGAAGAAGAGCTTTACAGCTTTCATTGTTCCGAAAGAGACAGAGGGGCTCTCATTGACTGAGCCTATGAAGCTCGATTTCTTTAGACCTGCCCCCCACGGTGGAATCGTACTCTCTCGCTGCCTTGTCCCTGCGTCAAACATCCTCGGTAAAGAAGGTTTTGCATATGAGAACATGGTAAAGCCATTCAGAGATATGGAAGATGCATTGATGATGGGCCCCCTGGTTGGGGGCATAGAGATTCAGTTTGAAGTTCTCTTGAGTTTAATTGTAAAGCAGGGTATTGATAAGACAGATGATCTGAAAAAGGATTTAGGCAAACTGCAGTCCATTATCCATACACTTCGAATTATTGCTTATGAAGCAGCAAGCATGGTGGATAGCTCTGTTAAACATCCTGAATTCCTTTCTTTATTGGTCTCATTTCGAGACCTTTCAAGACAATTTCAAGATATCTTTGAGCTGCTTATCAACAGCGCAGGCATAGAATATAATACTGACCTGCATCGAATAACCAATGACATGATACATGGTACTGGAATGGGAAAAAATATTGCCCGGATTAAACTGAAAAAAATAGGTGAGAAAAGACTCTCAGGAAAGGAATCCGATGAACTCGCTCTGTAATGAAAAGTTTGCCTCTATCGAAAATATTAAAAAAGGTTTCAAGGATGAAGAATACATCTGTAGTAAAAATATTGCAACAACTGTATATCTTGCCTATCACTTAGAGAAACCCGTACTTGTGGAGGGACCGGCTGGTGTTGGCAAGACCGAATTGGCCAAAACAGCAGCAAGATTTCTTGGGGTCCCCTTAATACGTATGCAATGCTATGAAGGGCTTGATGAATCAAAGGCGCTCTACGAGTGGAAGTATGGGAAACAACTCCTTTACACCCAGATGCTGAAGGATAAATTGAATGATGTATTGGATGGGGCAAAGGGCCTTTCAGAATCTATCGACAAGCTCCATCAATACAATGATATCTTTTTCTCCCGATCTTTTCTTGAACCGAGGCCATTATTGAAAGCGCTACAACAAAAGGATGGAGCCGTCCTTTTAATCGATGAAATTGATAAGTCGGATCACGAGTTCGAGGCATTTTTATTGGAGATCCTTTCGGATTTTCAGGTGTCCATTCCAGAGATTGACACGATCTGCGCAGAAACCAAACCCTTTGTATTTCTTACAAGCAACAATACCAGAGAGCTAAGTGAGGCCCTGAAACGGCGCTGTTTACACCTGTTCATACCCCTGCCTGAGCCTGCGCTTGAAAAGGAGATCATCCGCATTCGGGTTCCAGATGTTTCCGAAAAACTAAGGATCCAGTTGGTTTCCTTTATTCAGCAGTTGAGGGATCTGGACTTAAAGAAAATCCCATCTATAAGCGAGACCATTGACTGGGCCAGGGTACTGCTTCTCCTCCATGCAGATAAACTGAGTACAGACATGATAAGAGAGACACTCCAGATTGTTTTGAAATTTGAAGAGGATATCAAGGTAACTGAAGAACATATCTATGAGATGACCAGAAAGGCTGTAAAAGAGGCCGCAATCTAAAAAGACAATTCAAATCATAAAGTCTTGAAAGCTTCTTAAGATGGCTAAACAATTACGATTTGGATGGTTTTAACGAACATTTTTGGGTTATTTAAAGATGGAACAGATTATAGAAGACTTCATTTTGGCGCTTCGAAGTTCAGGAGCCAGGATATCGATACCTGAGAGTATCGATGCGATGAATACAGTAAAACTCACAGGTTATGATGACAGGGAAGTCTTAAAAGATTCTCTATCCGCTGTATTGGCAAAATCCCTTTACGAAAAAGAGATCTTTGAGGCGTGTTTCGATAGATTTTTTTCATTTAAAACATTTTCAGAGCACGTAGATAGTTCGTCTGATAGCATTGAAACAGAAATACAAGAAGAGAACTCTTTGCTTTCTCAGATGATCCTCTCCGGTGATACCGGAGGCCTTGCAGCCTCCATAAAAGAAGCAGCTAATGAAGTTCATATCACGGGGATGCAGTTTTTTACGCAAAAAGGGCTCTATATGCATAGAATTCTTAGACATATGGGGATTGAGGATCTGAAAAGGGATATAAAACGACTTTCCATAGAGGATACAGACGGATCAACGAAGATGGCTGAAAAACTGGATAAGGGGAGAGAGTATCTATTTGAAAATGTAAAGGATTTTGTAGAGCAACAGTTTTCCCTGTTTTCTAAACCAACACAGGAGAACTTGCTTGAAGACTATCTGAAACATATAAAGCTGTCTAACTTAGAGCAAAGAGATTTCCATCGAATGCATGTCATTATTCAAAAGATGGTAAAACGTTTGAGTGATATTCATTCAAGGAGAAAGAAGGTTTTCAAGAGAGGACAACTCGATTTTAGGAAGACCCTAAGAAACAACATCACTTATCAAGGCCTTATCTTCGATATTCACTGGAAAAAGAAGAAGGTGGACCGTCCGGATGTTGTTGCTATATGTGATGTCAGCCGTTCAGTGGAAGCTGTGGCAAGGTTTCTTTTGCTTTTTTTATACAGTCTGAATAAGTCTCTGGCTAAAATAAGGACGTTTATATTCTGTTCTAACCTGATAGAGGTTAGCCATATCTTCGATGAATATCCTGTTGAAGAAGCCCTGATAAAATTACAAGGCGGTATGGGGCTCGGGATTATTCTGGGGCGGACAGACTATGGGCAGGCTTTTTGTGATTTTGAGAAAGACTGGTCTCATATTGTAACGAATAAGACAACCGTTCTCATCCTTGGAGATGCAAGGAACAATTACTGTGACCCTCAAGTTAGAATCTTAAAGTCGATCCAGGAAAGAAGCAAGAGGCTCATCTGGTTAAACAATGAGCCGAGATCATTCTGGGGCATAGGGGATTCAGAGATGAAACGATACCTGCCATACTGTCATGTTGCAAAGCAATGCAATACCGTAACTCACCTGGAGAGGGTTGTGGATTCTCTCTTATGAACATTTAAAGCCAGATCTCTTTCGCTCCATGTAAGCTTTACAGGGTCTTGGCTAATGCTGAAGATGATATCACCACCTTTGTACTGAGTACAAACAAAACATATTGGTGTTTTTTGATGCCGAAACCATGATACAGTAAGCTTGTGGATATACTTGGGATCCTCCTTGACTGAATTTGTGTTTGTCAAAAAGGAAACCATTATGTCCGTTCCTTTGCAAGTACTAAAGTACGAAAAAACCGGATGAACCTTAAAAACTTATGTTTCCAGGAGTTCTGGGAAAAGGAATTACGTCTCTGATATTAGACAGACCAGTCACAAATTGAATTAGGCGCTCAAATCCAAGACCGAAACCAGCATGGGGGACAGAACCGAACTTCCTCAATTCCAGATACCACCAGTAATCATCAGGGTTGAGATTCATCTCTTTTATCCGCTCAAGGAGGGTATCATAGTCATCTTCCCTTTGACTTCCTCCTATTATTTCTCCGATCTTGGGAACCAGTACATCCATCGCGCGAACTGTCTTTTCGTCCTTGTTAACCTTCATGTAAAAAGGCTTGATCTCTTTCGGATAATCCACCATGACGATAGGTTTTTTTAAAACCTTTTCGCAGAGGTACCTCTCATGTTCTGACTGTAGATTGACCCCCCAATTCACAGGAAATTCAAACTTCTCATCTGCTTTTATAAGTATTTCTATTCCTTCTGTATAGGTAAGCGTTTCAAAACCCTGTGAAATTATGCATTCAAGGGTCTCAATTACTGAAGAATCAATAAAGCGGTTAAAAAACTCGATGTCCTCTTTGCAGTTTTTTAGAACAAAGGAGAAGATGTACTTTAAAAAATCAACTGCCAGTTCCATATCCCCTTTTATATCACAGAATGCCATCTCCGGTTCAACCATCCAGAATTCGGCTAAATGACGGGAGGTATTTGAATTTTCCGCCCTGAATGTAGGACCGAATGTGTAGACATCCCCTATGGCAAGGGCATAGATCTCTGCTTCGAGTTGGCCGCTTACAGTAAGGTTGGCAGGTTGTCCAAAAAAATCCATTGCAAAGTCAGGGTGTCCATCTTTTTTGGGAATCTGATCCATGTCAAAGGTAGTTACTTTAAACATCTCCCCGGCGCCTTCACAGTCGCTCCCAGTGATTATAGGGGTATGGAGATAAATAAAGCCCCTATCCTGGAAAAAG
The DNA here is from genome assembly GCA_030623035.1 of Deltaproteobacteria bacterium. Lineage (GTDB taxonomy): Bacteria > Desulfobacterota > UBA8473 > UBA8473 > UBA8473 > JAUXFK01. The sequence continues at coordinate 8,710 of JAUXFK010000056.1, forward strand.
GTATGAATCGCATTGCTCATGGCATTCCTGAGCCTTGCCACCGCACCAAAGGTGTTGGTCCTGGGCCTTAAATGGGCAATTGTCCGCAGGAATTCAAATGAATGGCGTTTTTTTTGAAGCGGGTAAACTGTAGGGTCTGCCCATCCAAAGACCGCTATCTCTTCGGCCTGGAGCTCTACTTTTTGGCCTTTGCCAGGCGAAGCCGAAAGAACACCCAAAGCCTTGATTGAGCAGCCTGTCTGTAACTTGAGTATCTCGCTTTTATAGTTGGAGAGCTTTTCATCGGCGATAATCTGAAGGTTGCTGAGGCAAGACCCGTCATTGACTTCCAAAAAAGAGAGTCCGGCTTTTGAGTCCCTCTTGGTTCTAACCCAACCCATAATCATGAATTGGGTGCCAACCTTTTCAGATGTAAGTACTTCAACAATTCTGGTACGTTTCAATCTAAATACCTCATATTATTGTAGATGGAATGTAACTACTCAGGTTCAAAGTTCTGGGGTTCACGCCTGCCCTGGTGCTGTTTACCATGCATTCCCATCATTACTATTCTGACAATATCCCAGGTGCTCTACAATGAGCCAGGGAAGCCAGGTCTGGGCCAGGGGTTCAAGGTTAAACTGATAAAACAAGGGTTCGATTCCGAGACGAATGCGGAGTTCATCCGGTTCTTGCGATACGCCAGGCAGTTTTACACGAAAGTCCAGAGTAAACCCTATGTCACCCTGGATGCGCCCAACCGTGAACCTAACAACCTGAGTAGTTAATTATTATATATTAACATGTCATATGATGTCAAAATATAAACGCTTTATTACGATCGATTTTTATCGAAAGTAGAGATAATGGAAATGTGGATGAACCCAGCGAAAGATAAGCTACTTCAATGTGTTTGAACTCGAGAGGCGAGTTTCGAAACGTTTCTTTGCGAATCTTAACCCTGTTAAAAACATTTTATACAAAAGAAACCGTGGTTTGGTTAAAAGCCTGTTAATCAGAATATTTAATACTTGACAGTATGGATGTTAAATAGTATCGTTTTAGACTATAAATCAAAAATGGTCTAAAAAAGATACTATAAAAGGGAAAAAATTACAGTTGAGCCATATCAGGGCAACATGGAATTATGGAAATAGTAAAAAGGAGGAGAGAGGCAATTGGAAACATTTGCTAACCTAATCGTACGTTTTAGGTGGTACTTCATTGGGATTTTTATTCTTTTGATGGTCTGTTCCTGTTATTTCGTTCGGCAACTTAAGATTGATACGGATTTATTCAATTATATGCCTAAAGACGATCCGGAAGTTACTTTTTTAAATGAGACAGGAGAGCGTTTTGGTTCGAACTATGTTGCGCTAATAGCAATTGAGGCGGATAATATCTTTACCTATCGGTATCTTTCCACCATTCGTAAATTGACCAATGAGTGCGAAAAAGTTCCAGGGGTAAGAAATGTTATGAGTCTTACCAATGTCATCGATGTCAAGAAGGTAGAAGGAGGGGTGGAAGTCGGCAAATTGATAGACCAGGATCACGTCCCTAAGAGTCCGGAAGAACTCGCAAGACTGCGTGAATATACTCTGGGGAAAGAGTTTTATGTCGGAAATATAGTCTCTAAAGACGGCAGAGCAGCCGCCGTTATCGTGCGGATGAAAGACAATGTGAATAAAGAAAAGGTTGCAGCAGTCTTAAAGGAGGCTGCCCATCGAATAGCCGGAGACCAGCCTGTCTATTTCGGGGGGTTTCCGATGGTTATGGAGTATTGTACCCATATAATAGTCAAAGACATAAAGAAGCTCATCCCCATGGTTATAACACTGATAGTGATAATCCTATTCTTGAGTTTCGGAACATTGCGTGGGGTCGTATTGCCGCTTATGACTGTGATTTGCGCTACTCTTTTGACCCTGGCAGTAATGGCTTTATTAAAAATTCCCCTTACCATCATTTCCTCTGTCATGCCCGTAGTATTGATTGCCACAGGTACTGCGTACGGCATTCATATGATGAACAAATACTACGAAGACGTAAAAGATGAGAAAGGCAAGCTCAAGGGGATGAGTATGGCCATAAGAGAGGTAGGTACCCCTATCATCCTGACAGGCCTTACTACCCTCGTTGGCTTCCTTTCACTGCTTGTTTCTGACCTGACTCTGATAAGACAGTTTGGATTTTTTACCGCACTGGGGATATTTTTTGCCCTCCTGCTTTCTATATTCTTCATCCCATCCGTATTGTCAATCCTCCCTTTTCGGCCTCAAAAGAAGCAGCAAATAGGCAGTAAAGAGGGTACTTATGTGGAAAGAATGATGGATGCCCTGGGTGCCTTTGTATTTAAAAGGGAGAAGACTATTTTAATAACCACGGGTTTGGTGGCGGTACTGGCTGTGATTTTCATCCCCCGGATGTCCCGGGATGTAAACCTGGTCAACTATTTTCCGGAAGAAAGTGAACCTCGCGTCTCAGAAACTCTTATGAAAGAGCGTTTTGGGGGGTCTCAGTTCCTTGTGGTAGATTTCAGAGCCGATGATGTCAAGAACCCGCTTATATTAAAAGAGATCGAACTCTTAAAAAAATATATGCGTGTAGTCAGCAATGTAAAATACCCCCAATCTATCGCCGACCTTATCGCTCAGACGAACGGAGTAATGAATGACCGTTATTCGATACCCACTTCTAGACATGAAGTAGAAAACCTCTGGATATTTTTAGATGGGCAGGACATCCTGGGGCAAATGATCAATAATCAGTATACAGAAATGTTATTATATGCCAAAATTGACGAACTTGACTCTGAAGTGGCGAATCGTGTAGTAAAAGAGATAAGAAGGATTATTAAAGAGGGGATACGAAGCGATCTGGTAATCGTAGAGCGTAAAGCCTTTTTTGGACCTACCCTTAATGATATACTGTCTCATAAGGCAAAGGAGATTGAGACACGAATTAGACTGGATTTGCAATATCATGGAGTTACGTCTCCTGAAGGGTTCACACTCTATGATGATCTTATGAGTATTATGATTCAGCCGGATTCAATGCCGGTACCGAAGGATATTTTAATCCCAGCCATGGGTAAATATTTCTTAAGTGATTGCGCTGATATAGAAATAGAAGATCCAAAACTCAGAACACATATAATCGAGGCACTGACCGGTCTTTCGGATCACAGTATTGAGACCATTACGAGAACTTTGCAGCAGGAAATCCCACCATCTCTATACAATGACGATCCTGAGGCGATTGAGTACATGGCTATGTCATTGGAGGCTCTCAGTAAAGACCTGCGGTTGGAACAGCAGTCGATCAGGCTGACCTCAAACCTGGGAGAGAGACTGGGTATTGACTTGAATGATCCCCTGTACAGAGAACTTTACAGGGACTTGAAAGGAGACCTCTGGGGAGTAAATGAGAGTCAGATCGCTTTGGCAATAGCGGACTTTGAGAAAATCACCGGCCTAAAGCCATCACCAGAGGAAATAATCCGTTTTAAGACCCATTTGACAGGGTTACCCCCGCTGTTTATTCAGTTCGAAAGTGAGCTGATTAAGAGTCAGATCCAAAGTGTCGCATTGGCTATCGTGGTGGTTCTGATACTGCTTATGTTACAGCTAAGATCCCTTATCGTGGGACTTTTAGCCATGATTCCTATTGTATTTACCATCCTGGTCAACTTTGGAGTAATGAGCGCATTTGGCCTTCCCCTGGACAACGCCACTATGATGATTGCCAGTATTGCCATAGGTATAGGCATTGACTATACGATCCATTTCATCTCCCGGTTCAAAAGAGAGCTGCCTATTCAAAACAGTGAACTCGAGGCTCTTGAAAGAACCCTTGAGACTACAGGAAAGGCCATTTTAATCAACACTGTCGCCGTAATGTTGGGTTTTGCGGTGTTGTTTTTCTCAGAGATGCTTCCTATAAAGCGCTTTGGATACTTGACTGCCTTAACCATGCTGGTTAGCGCGGCTGGGGCTATCACAGTCTTCCCTGCAGCAGTACTTGGCATAAAGCCGGCAGTGCTCAATTTTAGCCCAAAGATTATCAGACAGATCATGGGGGGGAAGAATAATAAAAAATATAAGTAAGAAGCATGAGCGCTTTGACAAACTTAGCTGATTAATAGTGGAGTATTGGGGAGTGGGGAGTCTTGGGGACGCCCCTGACTATTTGGACTTTTGGGATATATAGGGCA
>JAUXFK010000068.1 GCA_030623035.1 Deltaproteobacteria bacterium
CGCGTGCAACTGTTTGAACATCTAAGTGAGTTAAGAAAGAACAGGGGGAAAGATGCGAGTTCTGCACGGTTTAAAATTTGATTGCCGTTGAAGCTTGGCCAGTGCTTTCTGTTTCATAAGGCTAAAATAATACATAGAAACTAAGTTTATAAGACGTTGATGTGAAAAAGAGGCAGAGTCCAATAGGTAACAATATTACTAGTGCATACTTGCAAAAGTTTTGCATATTATTTCCAGATATAACCTTCTGGGATCTATCATGTTTTTTACAATTATTGTGAACCTTATTTATGGCAATTAAACACTAGATTATGCATTAGCCATAGTTGCAAGAATTCATTTGAAGCATGTCTCTGCAGGGTTTGGGTTGACAATCAGGATGTACTATAAGATAATCTTTTTCATTTGTCTGAGCCAGAAGGATAAGTTTTTGAAGATACCAGAATCGAATCCGATTGGGTCGAAAGAAGATGTACAGGAAAAAAGAAAAGGGAATTTTTCAGGGTGAAATTTTACGAGACAATCGATTATTATTCTAAATAAAATGCAGTTATTGTCAAGAAAAATAAGATATTTTGTGATTGTTTAGCCATCTTAAAGAGCTAGCGAGGTTTTAGATTTGAATTGTCTTTTCCATACGGTTTGAGTTAATTTTGGTTAATCCCTGAAGAATTTTGGTCATTCACTTTGTTGACTAAAATTTCCTTTACAAACATTCGAAAGGAACTTATTATCAGATTGAGATCAATGGTACTCCTCTTTTGGATATTAAGCCATATGTTTAGGATTTCGAGGATACGTCAGGTGCTCATTTAGGATATCTGTCTGGAAAGGTGCATAAGGTTTCAGAGAAAAAGTCCGATGGGCATTTTAAGTATGTATGTATAATGTAACCAATTAAAAAAGGAGGTTTTGTAAAATGAAAAGATACAAAATTATTCTATTGTTATTGGGTATTTCTCTGTTTCTTACAGTCGGTACTGCTAAGCTCAATGCAGCCGATGAAGAGATCAAATCCTCTAATGAAGAGATTGTACCCTCTGATAAAGAGATCAAGGCATCCTCTTTAAGTATTAAAGAAGCGGGCCTGGGTGAGGGTGTTGAGAACCGGACCCTCTTAGGGGCAGGGGATATATTTATGGAAGGTTCAAAGGTGTATTTTTTCACATGGGTTACCGGAGGTAAGCAGGGAGATTATGTAACCCATGTCTGGATTCATGAAGAAGAGGAAAAATTGAGGATTGAATTGGCTGTTGGGGGCTCATCCTGGCGAACATGGTCATATAAGAACCTGAATCCTGGTTCCGCCGGAAATTGGTCAGTAGAAGTGCGTGATCCATCTGGGAAGGTCCTTGAGAGCATGAGATTCAAATGCACCTCCAGCGGTTCAAAATGAGAAGGAAAAGATTGAGGATGGAGAGGAGACTTGAAAAAAGGAATTGTCTATCTTATAGGTGCAGGCCCGGGTGATCCTGGTTTGATCACGCTAAAGGGCATAGAGTGTATTAGAAAGGCAGATGTAGTTGTCTATGATTACCTGGCCAATCCTGATTTACTTGAATATGTTAAAGAGGGTGCCGAACTTATCTATGTGGGAAAAAAAAGTGGGTGTAGTGTTTGTTCCCAATCTCAGATAAACAGTATTGTCATCCAAAAGGCAAATGAAGGCAAGGTTATCGCCCGTCTTAAAGGAGGTGACCCCTTTATATTTGGCAGAGGCGGGGAAGAGGCGGAAGAGTTGGCTGCCGGCGGACTCTGTTTTGAGATAGTCCCAGGCGTAACTTCTGCTATCTCTGTTCCGGCCTATGCTGGTATTCCTCTTACTCATCGAGGTATTACATCGACTGTAGCCTTTATAACCGGCCATGAGGATCCAAAAAAAGATGACTCCGATATTGATTGGGAAAAAATCTCAACGGGTGCCGGGACGCTGGTATTCCTCATGGGCGTTAAGAACCTCCCAAAGATCGTAAAGAACCTTGTGGTAAACGGCAGGGATTCCAAAACCCCGGTAGCCCTTATTAGATGGGGAACACTTGGGAAACAGGAAACCCTGATAGGTAATTTGGAGACGATTGTTGAACTGGCAAAGAAGAAAAACTTTTCCCCGCCTGCGGTCTTTGTTGTCGGAGACGTTGTTAATTTGAGGGGAAAATTGAATTGGTTTGAAACGAAACCATTATTTGGTAGAAAGATCGTAGTGGCACGGGCCAGAAGCCAGGCAAGTGAATTTTGTAACCTCCTTAGGGGATATGGGGCCGTGCCTATTGAATTCCCTACGATTGATGTGCAACCACCGGACAGTTTTGATGCATTGGATAATGCGATTGACAGTTTAGAGGGGTATGATTGGCTGGTCTTGACAAGTGTTAATGGCGTAAAGTCTTTCTTTAAAAGATTGAAGGTAAAAGGGAGGGACATAAGAGATTTAAAGGGTATAAAGATATGTGCAATTGGACCAAGAACTGCACAAGAGATAGAGATGATGGGCATTAAGATTGACTTTTTGCCCAGGGAATACATAGCTGAAGCAATTGCTGAAGGTCTGAATGATAGGGGTGTTAAGGGAAAGAAATTTCTCTTGCCAAGGGCAAAAGAGGCAAGAGAGGTACTTCCAGATGAAATACGTAAGTCAGGCGGGGTTGTTGATGTCGTACCTGCATATGAGAATGTTAAACCTGCGAAAGATAAAGAAGCCTTAGAAAGGCTTTTCATGGAAGGGGCAATCGATCTTGTCACCTTTACAAGCTCTTCAACGGTCAGAAACTTCGCTGAAGTTTTTGACAAAAAGAAGCTTTCAGGGTTTGTAGAAGGGGTAACTGTAGCGAGTATAGGCCCAATAACTGCAAAGACAGCGAGCCAGTATGGGATTGAGACCCATATTATGCCGGAGAAGTATACTATACCTGATCTAACAGAGGCGATTGTAGATTATTTCTTTCACCTTTCTTGAACTTGAACAAAATTCCTTACATATGGATAGACACAAATAAGTTGATTGAGTATTTTTAGGATAAAAGATGATTGGAATATCGAAACTGTACTGCGGAGCTATAGAGCCGTCTGATGCATTGAGATACGGCAGGGAGTCTGAAAGACTTCCCTCTCATCTCCTGCAATTTTCAAAGGATAAAAAGCCGGTTGTGGTCTGGAACGTAAGCAGGAGATGCAACCTGAGATGTGTTCACTGTTATTCGAATTCCAGGGACATTGCGTATGAGGGTGAACTGACCACAAAGGAGGGGATAGCTCTCATCGATGACCTGGCAGATTTCGGCGCTCCTGTTATGCTGTTTTCAGGTGGAGAGCCTCTTATGAGAAAGGACATTATGCAACTGGCCGGGTATGCCACCAAAAAGGGAATGAGGGCTGTTATTTCAACTAACGGTACCTTGATAACAAAAGAGGTTGCAAAAAAGTTGAGATCTACGGGACTTTCTTATGTAGGGGTGAGTATCGACGGGATAGGAGAGACCAATGACAGGTTTCGTGGAGTAAGCGGCGCATTTGATGCTGCAATACGTGGCATCAGAAACTGCAAAGAGCAGGGCATCAAAGTAGGACTCCGGTTTACAATAAATAGGCGAAATGTCCATGATATAAAACGGATATTCAGGCTTTTAGAAGATGAGGATATACCGAGGGTCTGTTTTTACCATCTGGTATATGCAGGACGGGGGAGTAAGTTGGTAGATGAAGACCTTTCCCATGGAGAAACACGCCGGGTAGTCGATCTGATAATAGATGAAACAAAGTCGTTTTTTGATAGAGGGATGCCAAAAGAGGTGCTCACTGTAGATAACCATGCAGATGGGGTGTATCTGTATCTCAGAGTATTAAAGGAAGACCCAGTGCGATCGGAGAAGGTCTTAGAGCTTTTAAGGATGAATGAAGGGAATAACTCCGGCAGGGGCATAGGCTGTGTTAGCTGGGACGGTTCTGTCCATGCGGATCAGTTTTGGAGGCATTATTCCTTTGGAAATATAAGGGAAAGAAGATTTAGTGAGATATGGACAGATACATCGAATGAGTTGATGGCAAAACTAAAGGATAAAAAGTCTTATGTAAAGGGAAGGTGTGCGAGCTGTAAGTGGCTGGATATATGTGGGGGCAACTTTCGTGTGAGGGCAGAGGCTGTTAATTCTGACATCTGGTCTCCCGATCCGGCATGTTATCTTACTGATGCAGAGATAGGAATAGAGCCCAATTAGAATACCCCTTTTTTAAAATGGATGAGCAGAGGAGTCTGGCCATGATATTCCCGGATTACCGTGCAAGAAGGTTGAGAAAGAATGAGCGATTTAGAAGAATGATAAGAGAAACAACTCTTTCGGTTGATGACTTTATATATCCCCTCTTTGTTACGCATGGAAAAGGGGTAAAAAGACCGATCGAATCGATGCCTGGAATATTCCAGTTGTCCATAGATCTTCTTGCCAGGGAGGTAAAGGAAGTCGATGAGTTGGGCATCCCTGCTGTTTTACTCTTTGGTATACCTAAAAAGAAAGACGAAGCAGGTTCAGAGGCTTATGCAAAGAGTGGCATAATACAAAAGGCCATTAAAGAGATAAAGGGCAGGGTGCCTGAAATAATAGTCATTACAGATGTGTGTCTCTGTGAATATACAAGCCACGGTCACTGCGGTATAATAAAAGACGGAGATGTAGATAATGATTCCACTTTGGAATTATTATCTAAGATGGCCTTATCCCATGTAGAGGCAGGTGCGGATATGGTAGCCCCTTCTGATATGATGGACGGGAGGGTGTCAGAGATAAGGGAATGCCTCGATGATAATGCCTACGAAGGAATTCCTATCATGTCCTATGCTGCCAAGTATGCTTCTGGTTTCTATGGACCTTTTAGAGAGGCAGCGAAGTCTTATCCCCAGTTTGGTGATCGAAGATCCTACCAGATGGACCCTGCCAATTCCGATGAGGCTATCCGTGAAGTGAGCCTTGATGTAGAGGAGGGTGCTGATATTATAATGGTAAAACCGGCCATTGCTTATCTGGATATTATCTGTCGCATTAAAGAGGAGTTTGACCTTCCGGTGGCTGCCTACAACGTGAGTGGTGAATATGCCATGGTAAAGGCTGCCGGCAAGTTTGGCTGGATTGACGAAGAAAAGGTGATGATGGAATGCCTCCTGAGCATTAAAAGGGCAGGTGCAGATATAATAGTTACATATTTTGCGAAAGAAGCTGCGAAGATAATCAATGAATAAAAACAGTGACCCTGAATCTAAAACCCCGGAATTAAGAATGATTGCATGGGAGGTTACCAGAAGATGTAACCTTTCTTGCATACATTGCCGTGCCTCGGCAGATAGGGGGCCTTACCCGGGTGAGTTTTCAACAAAGAGGTGTCTGAGCCTTATAGATGATATTGTGAAGTTCAGCAACCCTGTGATTATCCTCACCGGTGGAGAGCCGATGATGAGGGAGGATATATTTGAAATCGCCGGATATGGAACCAATAAAGGCCTTCGGATGGTCATGGCTCCCAATGGTACTTTAATCGATGAAGAAAACGCGCAAAGGATTGTTGACTCTGGAATCAAGAGGATTAGCATAAGTATAGACGGAGCAGATAGAGAAAGCCATGATCGTTTTCGTAAGGTTGAAGGGGCATTTGAAGGTGCATTAAGGGGAATAGAGTATGCCAAAAGGGTCGGATTAGAGTTTCAGATAAACACAACAGTTACAAGCACAAACCTGAAGGAGCTGCCGGATATTCTTGATTTAGCGATTAAAATTGGGGCTGTTGCGCATCATATTTTTCTTATCGTACCAACAGGCAGGGCAAAAGAATTAAAGAAAGACAATATCCCGATCCAGGATTATGAAAGAGCACTCCATTGGTTTTATGAAAAGAGGGATCAAGTCCCTATACACCTGAAGGCTACATGCGCTCCTCACTACTATCGTATCCTTCGACAGAGGGCAAGACAAGAGGGAAAGAAGATAACATTTAAAACCCACGGATTGGATGCACTGAGTAGGGGGTGCCTTGGCGGTGTGTCCTTCTGTTTTATCTCCCATATAGGGCAAATCCAGCCCTGCGGGTTTCTGGAGCTCAATTGCGGGGATCTTAATGACACCGGAATTGAGGATATATGGAACAACTCAAAGATATTTCAATCATTAAGGTATTTTGACGGATACAATGGAAAATGCGGGATATGCGAATATAGGACGGTTTGTGGAGGATGTAGGGCCAGGGCCTATGAATCAACCGGAGATTATCTAGGAGAAGAGCCATACTGTACTTATCAACCAAAGGGATTGGCTTGAGATTTTGCGAAGCAGGAGGGCAGATATGAGTACTTTAATAAACAATGAAAATATCCGTATTGAAGGACTCCAATTGGGTCCTTATGGTACCAATGCTTATGTGGTGAGGTGCCAGGCGACCGGGGATAGCCTGGTAGTAGATACCCCGGGAGGGGCTGGGGAGATTCAGATGCAATTAAAAGGTACCAACCCCAGGTATATATTGATAACCCACAACCACTTTGACCACCTGGGAGCCCTCAGTGAGCTGGAGTCTGCCTTGAGGGTTCCTGTAGCTGCTCATGCATCCGATGCCTCAGGTTTGCCGGTGCAGCCGTCTATCCTTTTGAACGATGGAGACATCTTACCCCTGGGAAATCTTGAGGTGAAGGTGCTGCATACCCCGGGTCACACACCGGGCAGCCTGTGCTTCCTGATAGGGGGTTACTTGCTTTCTGGTGATACTATCTTTCCAGGTGGGCCGGGAAAGACAGTCTCTCCTTTGCGTTTCAAAGAGATCGTTGAGTCGATAAAGAGCAAGATATTTGTATTGCCGGATGATACATTAGTGTATCCCGGCCATGGAGATACCACAATTTTGAGGAAAGAGAAAGCCGAATTTGCTGCATTCTCTTCTCAATCGCATCCTGATCTATGCGGGGATGTGCTCTGGCTTGAATCATAGAAAACGCGTAACTACTCAGGTTCAAAGTTCCGGGGTTCACGGTTCAAGGTTAAACTGATAAAACAAGGGTTCGATTCCGAGACGAATTCGGAGTTTATCCGGTTCTTGCGATACGCCAGGCAGTTTTACACGAAAGTCCAGAGTGAACCCTATGTCACCCTGGATGCATCCAACCGTGAACCTTGAACCTGACAACCTGAATAGTTACGAAAACGTAACTATTCAGCCACAGATTCACCCCAGTATGATCATCCTGACCTACAGGGCAGGCACAGATGAACGCAGACTGGTTTTTTTAAGGTTCGGATTTTTTGATATAGATATCCCTCTTTGGGAAAGGTATCTCAATACCTTCTTCTTGAAAGGCATCTTTCACTCGATCTGTAATATGAGAGATCGTATCCATTCTTTTCCTGGGATCGCTGATCCACACCCTTGCCTCAAGATTGACCGCAGAATCTCCAAAGCTCTTCACCACAACTTTTGGTGACGGCTTACGCATGACCCAATCCAGTTCAAGACCGATATTGTTAATAACCTCCTTGGCTTTTTTAACATCCGCGTCATAAGCGATGCCGATGGGGACTCTTACCCTTATCTCCTTTGTGATCGTAGTATAGTTGATAATATCCCGTTTCATAATCTCATTATTTGGGATAACGATAACGATGTTATCCGTAGTTTGAATCTTGGTAGCCCTGAGGCCGATATCTATAATATCACCCCATGTGGCAGAGTTGTTTGGTGCACTCCAGACTTCGATCCTATCTCCTATCTCAAATGGCCGATCTATGATCAAGAGGATTCCTGCGATGAGGTTTGAAAGGGTGTCTTTGGCTGCAAACCCGATGGCAATACCGACCACACCTGCACCTGCTATGAAGGGCATAATATTCAATCCAATCATGTCGAGGGCAAGAAGTATCCCTGCAGTGTAGATAATCACTCCAATAAACTTTTTTGACAGTTCGAAGATCATGTCATCGAGATGTGTTTCGGTTTTACTGGCGAGGTTTTTCTCAAGGATTGGGATGATGTATTGGGCGATGCGATTGGCAAAGACACAGATGAGTATGATGATAAAGGCATATACGGTCTTTTCTATCATGGAAAGATCAAAGAACTTTAAAACCCCCAGGCCTACGAGGCTTAAGATAGTATAGTGCCCCGCTTGTTTAATAAGGCTGAAGATCATCATATCTTTTTCTTTCAACTGCTTTTGAGCGTACTTCTTCTCAAACCTCTTGATGACCATATTAAGTACCCACCAGGCGGTTAATGCTCCCAGCAGTATTGCGAAAAATGGTAAGAAGGAATCCGAATACTTCTCGACGATGGAGTGAAATTGGCATTTTAAGGTTTCAAGAAACTTTTCCATAATAAACCAGAGGATAGAAAGGTAATTAATTAGTGCCTGTCAGGATGATCCGATTTCCGTAGTATTGCATATAGCCCGTTTTGTGTCAAAAAAATAATTCATCCTGCAATTATTATTTAAACCCATATTCCCCCTAATTCTTCCTTGTATTTGATTAGAGTTTAATATATATTGTTCCACCAATTAAACCCATATGATACAGGTTAGAACAATAAAGATAATCACACAAAGCCACAAAGAACACAAAGATGAATGAAAATGAAATAGGAAAAATAAATCTTTGTGTTCTTTGTGGCTTTGTGTGAGAAAAAAAGAATTCTAATGGGTAATTGCATATGACATAAAAGGAGGAGATTTAATGGCGAATAAGCAGGAAGACTTGGCTGGACCGGGCATTGGTAACTATGAAGATCTGGAAGAGATTCTACCGAATGATTACAACACCTCTATTCTTTCCCCAAGGGAGACGCAGGAGGCTATCTTTATCATTAAAGACTATATCGAGAAAAATCTCTGTAAAGAACTGGGTCTGATGATGGTAACGGTTCCTCTGATTGTAGACGTTGAAAGCGGGATCAACGATTACCTTGACCGCGATGGTTCACGTACCCCGATTCAGTTTCATATTTCAAATGATCATGGCAAGAACCCGATCGATGCTGAGGTTGTTCAGGCTGCGACCAAGTGGAAACGGATGGCGCTGAAGCAGTTCGGATATAAAGTGGGGGAGGGGCTTATCACTGACATGCGTGCTGTACGAAAGGACTATTTCCTTGACCACGATCACAGCGCATATGTTGACCAGTGGGATTGGGAACTCGTGATCACAGAAAAGCAGCGTGACCTGAAGTTTTTAACCGAGGTTGTAAAGAAGATATGGAAGGTGCTTAAGGGAGCGGAGACCCATATCCAAAAGAAATTTCCCCGATTGAAGACGGATAAGTACCCAAACCTGCCAGAGGAGATCGAATTTCTGCATGCGGAGGATATCCTTGATAAGTATTCTGATATGCCGCGTAAAAAGCGTGAGATAGCTATTTTGCAGGAGTACCCGGCGGTTTTCATCTATGGGATAGGCTGGGTATTAAAGGACGGCTATCCCCATGAAATGAGGGCCGCAGATTACGATGACTGGGTCACAGAGACAAAGTCGAAGGATGGAAGACCAATGCATGGTCTGAACGGAGATATCCTGGTCTGGAATCCGGTGACAAAGAGGCGCCATGAGTTGACATCCATGGGAATCCGTGTCAATCAGGATACGCTAAGAAAGCAGCTTGAGATTAGCGGACAGCTTGATTTTTTAAAGTTGCCATACCATCAGGCTATCTTAAATGGCGAGATCCCGTTAAGCATTGGAGGCGGCATTGGGCAGTCTCGTACCCAGATGTTGCTTTTAAAGAAGGCGCATATTGGAGAGGTAAGTGTTACTGTCTGGCCTAAGGTGCTAAAGGAGATGTGCAAGAAAAAGAGCATCCATGTCCTGGAGTGACTGGTGATCCTATCCGCAATATTTAGGAAAACACGTAACTGTTTAGCCAAATCATTATTTGGCTAAACAATTACGATTGTCGCTTAAGAAACTACTTTCAAAAAGCTGAACTGCTACCATGTGAAAAAGGGTAGGGGGCATCTATCTTGCGGATAATAGCTCGGTGAGTTTTCCCCCTATATTCTTTTCTCTCATAAGGCTTTCTCCTATGAGGAATTTGTTTATTCCGCTTTCCTTTAACCTTGAGATGTGCTCACATGTATGTATGCCGCTTTCACTTACAACTATTTTCTCTTTTGGTATTTCCTTTGCCAGATGTGTAGTTGTACTTATATCAGTCTTGAATGTCTTCAGATTTCGATTATTTATACCAATAATTTCAGCATCTGTTTGAAGAACCCTTTTCAGTTCTTCCATGTTATGTACCTCTACAATAGCCTCCATACCGAGCGCTTTTCCTGTCTTCAAAAGGTCATCCAGCGAACGATCTTCCAGTATTGCAGCGATCAATAAGAATGCGTCCGCACCAAATAAACGCGCCTGGTAGATTTGATATGTATCAAATATGAAATCCTTGCATAAAAGAGGAATAGAGGTTACCTCCCTTATCCTCTTGAGGAAATCGAGACTTCCATGGAAAAAATTCCCTTCAGTCAGAACTGATATAGCCGCTGCTTTATTGTCTTCATAGGTCTTTGCAATCTCAACCGGATCAAAATCTTTCCTTATTATCCCTTTAGATGGAGATGCCTTCTTTACTTCGGCGATAATCCTTATAGGGGGTAATGGAGAAGTTAAGGCAGGTTTTATATCTCTTATATGGGGCGAGTTTTTTATCCGGCTTTTAAGTTCGTCTAAAGGATACCTTTTCTTGTCCTTTTCGACCTCTTTTTTTTTGTGTAATACGATTTCATCTAAAATCATTGGGTGTCATTCACAAAAGAGCAATATTTAATACCTAGCCTCTATTACTGATCCTAACCAGTCCAAGAAGCTTCTTAAGGGCATTACCGTTTTCTATGGCTTCTTTAGCGACTTTTATGCCTTCCGCAAGGTTCTCTACGATTTCACTGGCAAGAATAGCGGCTGCCGCATTTAAAAGAACGATATCCGTCTTTGGCCCTTTTTCACCCTTAAGAACCCTAAGGGTAATATTTGCATTTTCTTCAGGGCTGCCCCCTAATATATCTTCAGGAGTGCACCGTTTCATATTGAGTTCCTCTGGTTCTATTAAGTAGGTGTTTATTTCGCCGTTTTTTAGTTCAGAGACCCTGGTCTTAGCAGTCAGAGTGATCTCATCGAGCCCATCTTCGCCATGAACAACAAGTGCGTGTTTAGATCCAAGATTTTTTAAGACAGTAGCCAGTAGCTCTGTATGCTCTCTGGAGTATATACCTATAACCTGGGCACTGGCCATTGCAGGGTTGGTCAGAGGGCCAAGTATATTGAAGATAGTCCTGATGCCGATCTCCCCCCTGGGCCCAACAGCATACTTCATCGCTCTATGAAAACTCGGTGCAAAGAGGAAACCTATTCCGTTTTCATTGATACATTTTTCTACTGTGTCTTTACCTGCTTCAATATTTACACCCAGGGCTTTCAAGACATCCGCGCTTCCACAATTGCTTGATACGGATCTGTTCCCATGTTTTGCTACTGTTATACCGGAACCTGCTACGACAAAGGCAGCCGTAGTGGAGATATTAAAGGTGTTGGACCCGTCTCCACCGGTCCCACATGTATCTACAATTATAGGGTTTTTTATCTTTATCTTAACCGATTTTTTTCTCATTACCCTGGCTGCACCGGTGAGCTCTTCTGCTGTCTCTCCTTTCATTCTTAAAGCAGTAATGAACGATCCTATCTGAGCGGGGGTTGCCTCTCCATTCATTATCTGATTCATTATTTCTATCATCTCAGGTTCGGTTAGACTGCCTTTTCCAACTAATTTTCTTATTCCATCTGTAATCATAACATCTTATCCTCCAAATATTATATGGCGTCTGTTTTATCTTTTGCAACAATTTACTGGATTCCTGCTTTCGCAGGAATGATGGGCAGTTACATTCAAACGTCATTCCCGCGGAGGCGGGAATCCATAGCTATTACTCGGACTTATTGAAAACTTACATAAATTGTAACTACTAAGCCACCGATCTGCGCTGATCATCACTGATATAATTACTTAAACCTCTTTGCGTTCATTTGTGCCTGCCCCGTAGGTCAGGATGATCGTACTGGGGTGAATCTGTGGCTGAATAGTTAC
>JAUXFK010000243.1 GCA_030623035.1 Deltaproteobacteria bacterium
AAGATATCAGCATGCAAGAAGCGGCAATCAAATTTAATCCGTGTAAAACTCGCATCCAAGTGAGCGTAAAGAAAGAACAGTATATCACCACTCAATTTAGTAGTTCCATTTTTAACTATTTCAGAGATTAAATGTAAGTTTATCCCTTGTTCTTTCTTAACGCTCACTAAGAAGCTCAGACAACTACACGCATTAAAATTTGACCGCCGCTTCTTGCAACTCTTTTCAAAAAGCTAAACTGTTACAATATATTGAGTTAATAAGAATTCATTTTATCTATTCCAGCTTCCACCTCCATTATCGGGACTCTAATCCGACAGAACCTCACTAAGAATCCTTGAATAAGAGTATTAATTGTTCTATACTATGATTAAAAAAAATCTCAGTTGAAGGAAGGAGAAATGTGATGCGAAACAATTATAGAGTAAAGACTTTTATATGGGTTATAGCTTCTTTGATTGCAGGTTTAATTATTGCCTCGGAGTTCGATTTAACCCCATCATTAAAGGCGATTCCTTCCTTAAAGGAAAAGAAGGAAATAAAAAACAAATCATCTGATGCTACATCTAATCTGCCGTTTTTCGTTGAGTTGGTAAAAGAATTGAAACCGGCGGTAGTTAATATTAGTACTACAAAGGTTATCCAAAGAAGAGGCCATAGAAATATGCCCTTTGAGAGTCCTTTTGGTGAGAGAAGCCCATTTAGAGACTTCTTCGATAGATTCTTTGAGGATATGGTCCCTAAAAATTACAAACAGACGAGTCTCGGTTCAGGATTTATTATTGACAAAGATGGTTATATATTAACGAATAACCATGTAATCGAAAGGGCTGATGAGATAAAGGTCAAGCTTTCAAGTGGAAAGGAATTTAAGGCAACAATAAAGGGAAGAGATCCAAAGACCGACCTGGCCCTAATCAAAATAAAGTCATGGAAAGACTTGCCTACAGTTAAGCCGGGCGATTCAGACAAACTACAGGTGGGAGAATGGGTAATTGCGATTGGAAATCCATTTGGTCTTTCCCAAACGGTTACAGCAGGAATTGTAAGCGCAAAGGGGAGAATTATTGGGGCCGGCCTTTATGATGATTTTATACAGACGGACGCCTCTATTAATCCGGGAAATAGCGGAGGACCTCTGTTTAATTTAAAAGGGGAGGTTGTCGGGATCAATACCGCTATCGTTGCAAGTGGTCAGGGGATAGGCTTTGCAATCCCGATTAATATGGCAAATGATCTTCTGCCGCAGCTAAAAGAGAAAGGAAAAGTTACAAGAGGGTGGTTAGGTGTAATGATCCAGGATGTGACATCTGATCTAGCCGAATCATTTGGTTTGAAAGATGCTAAGGGTGCTCTCGTATCCGATGTTGTTCCAGACGGCCCAGCAGATAGGGCAGGTATAAAACAGGGAGATATAATAATAGAGGTAGATGGTAAGGATATCGATGAGATGAACAAGTTGCCAAGACTTGTGGCGACTCTTCATGTGGAAAAAGAAGTACGAGTAAAAATTATTCGGGATGGGAAAGAGAAGACATTTAAGGTTGTCATTGGAGAATACCCGGAGGAAAGAATCCTTTATTCAAGAGAACAGATCGGTGAAGAGTTGGGGATGACTATAGTTGAGCTAACACCAGAGATTGCTAAGCAGTTTGGATATACTAAAAAAGAGGGGGTTTTGGTTAGTAATGTTTCGCCGGGTAGCCCTGCCGATGAAGCAGGGATAAAGCGGGGGGATTTAATTATAGAGATAAACCGCAAGCCTGTTAAAAACTTAGAAAATTACAAGTCTATCCTGAGCAATGTAAAAGGAAGAAGGATATTATTGCTTTTAAAGAGATCAGATAGCGCATATTATGTTGTAATTGGGATGCCAAAGAAAGATTGATCCTTTTTCTTGAAAGACCCCTTCCTCGTATTCAGAGGATAAGAATTAAGCCTGACGCAGAGATTGAACAAAATTGCTCATTTTTGGATGGACACTAACTCAAAAATGTTCGTCAAAGACCATCCAAGTCATTATCTGGCTAAACAGTTACGATATTTTCAACAGCATATAAGAATGACAGAGAGACTTTAACGATGGTGGGGCTATCGTCTTAATTTATAGATTGCACTAATCCCCCAAAGCATATTTTGATATGTTGCTTTTGTAAAACCCAGGCCTTTGAACTTTGAGATCAAATCCTTTTGATTATAGAAAGTTTTGAGGGATTGAGGAAGATACTGATATGCATATTTATTTTTTGTGAAAAACCTTGAGAGGATGGGCGCTATCTTATAAAAATAAAGATGAAACATAAAGGCAACTACCCTGTTCTCAGGGTGGGCAACATCTAAAAGGACAACTTTTCCTTTTCCATCTATCACCCTTTTAGATTCCAGTCCAAAAGCATCTATGCTTTCTAAGTTCCGGAGCGCAAATCCCATTATTATTGCATTAAAGGACTTATCTTTGAAAGGCAGTTCTTCTGCATCACCGATAACTATGTCTATTCTATCTCGAAGTCCTAATTTTTGGAGTTTCGAATCGGCTAAGGATAACATATCGTAATTGAAATCGCATAATACAACCCTTCCCTTGAATGACTTTTTCATTAAGAGGGAAATCGTCATATCACCGGTTCCAGCACATATATCCAAAACCCTTTCCAAATGAGTTACTTTTTTTATGGCGATATTTCTAAATATCCGATCCGATCGGAAGCTGATAATCCGGTTTATGAAATCATATTCCTTCCTGATATCAGAAAACATCTGTGAAATAGTTTTTTTCTTTTGGCTTGAGTCCCTCATCATATCCCTTCTCATTTTTTCATAATCAGCTCGAATCGTGTGCAAAAGGTGATAGGCAAAAACGGTAATGGATATATGCCCACCTGCTCTTAATTTCACAACATCCCCAAAGGGTATCAAACATTTTAATTTTCTACATTTCAAAAGCTTCGGTGGGTTACCTAAAAAATGTATGAATTTGCTCCTGCCATGAAACTTCTATTATCAGTATATCAACATCATGTGAACTTAGCGCCCTTCGGGCGGATTCTTTTGACAGGATTAACAGGATTTACATGATTTTTTTACTCTTTTTATATCCTGATCATCTTGTACATCCTGTCAAAAAAAGGAAATTCCTATACTATCAAGTTATTTAATTACCTAAGGACGTCCCCTATATCCCCCCTAGGTGAAACCATCGACCCCTCCGAAGGTTCTGGCTCTATTTCCGAGGCAACTTTAGTACCTGGGTTGCTATGATCGTTCGTTGGATCTCCGAAGAACCGCCCCAGATCGTCAGACTCCGGGAATTAACCCAGCCCATGGTTGCCTGGTGCACGGAGTTGTCGAGTGCTTCGAGGTTATACCAGGACTGGCCACACGGCCCCATTGCCTCTATGTTCAGATCCATGACCCGTTGATAGAGTTCGGAACCATAGACTTTGAGAAATGATGCCTCAGGACCGGGCGCTGAACCGACACTCAATTGGGAGAGTATCCGTAAGAAGGTGTAAAGGAGGGCGTTGCAGTCTACCTCCAGTGCGGCCAATTTCTTCCTGAACCCTGGATCCTCGATCAGGGGTTTTCCGAGCCCAATGCCGGGTCTGACCTGGCCAGCTTGAAATTAAAGGCCGTTTCTGACGGTGACGACTTCCTTCTCAATGGCCAAAAGACATGGACGAGCATGGCAGATCATGCTGACTGGATTTTCATGCTTGTAAGAACAGACTCATCCGGCAGAAAACAGCAGGGCATCAGTTTCTTACTCGTAGACTTGACTTCTCCCGGCATAACGATTCGCCCGATCGAAGCCATAACAGACTACGCACCTTTCTGCGAGGTCTTCTTCGATGA
>JAUXFK010000001.1 GCA_030623035.1 Deltaproteobacteria bacterium
AAAGGAAGAAAAGGAGAAAAAGAAAGAGGAAATAAAAAAAGAGAGGAAAAAAGATGAAAAGGGTATTCTCAATAGACTGAAGGACGGGTTGTCAAAGACGAGAGAAGGGTTTACAGGAAAGGTAGACCGGCTTATATTTGGCAAAAAAAAGATAGATGGTGAACTGTTAGAAGAGCTTGAAGAGGTATTGATCACCTCCGATATAGGCGTTCAGACAACCTTTAAGTTAATCGAAAGTATAAAAGAAAGAGTAAAGAGAAAAGAGCTTGATGATCCGGGGCTTTTAAAGGAATGCCTCCATGAAGAGATCCTGGAAATTTTAGAAGCTCAGGAGAAACCTATTGAGATTTCATCCCGGCCTTTTATAATATTGGTCATTGGCGTCAATGGTGTTGGGAAGACAACGACGATTGCCAAGATGGCCAACAGGTTTAAAGAAGAGGGGAAGAGTGTCATTCTGGCTGCAGCCGACACATTTCGAGCCGCTGCCATAGAGCAACTCGATATATGGGGAGAGAGGGTTGGCTGTAAGGTAGTTAAACATCAAGATGGGTCCGATCCTTCGGCTGTGGTTTTTGATTCGATAAAAGCAGCTATTGCAAGGGGTATTGACGTGTTGATCATCGATACTGCGGGAAGACTGCATACCAAAGTAAACCTGATGGAAGAATTAAAGAAGATTCAAAGGATTATCAAAAGAGAGATACCGGATGCTCCCCACGAGGTCCTTCTTATCCTGGATGCCACTACCGGCCAGAACGCTATTTCCCAGGCCCAGTTGTTTAAAGATGAGGCAAATATCACAGGCATCGCATTAACCAAGCTCGATGGAACAGCCAAAGGTGGAATCATAATCGGTATTTCAGATGAACTCAAAATACCCTTGAGGTATGTTGGAATCGGCGAAGGGATGGACGATCTAAAGGTATTTAATGCAAAGAGCTTTACAGAGGCACTTTTTTAGAAAAATGAGGACTACCTTTTCATTATCTTTACTTTCCAGACTGACAGTGTTAGTATTGCTATTATTTACTGGCATCTTCTTTCTGGCTTGTAAAGGAAAAACCGAAACTGAAAAGGGGGTGGAACAAATGGCAAAGACAGACGGTGAAAGAGGCTATATAAGAGAACCTGCTGTGGCCGGGGCATTCTACCCGTCTGATCCGGTTCTCTTGAAGGGACAGATAAAGGACTTTTTAAGTAATGTCAAGAAGGAAAGGATCGATGGAAGGATTGTAGCCCTTATCTCTCCCCATGCCGGCTATATGTATTCAGGTCAGGTTGCGGCCTTTGGATATAAGCTGCTTGAAGGATCAGGTTTCTCCAGAGTCATAGTCATTGCACCAAGTCATAGGGCGTATTTTAAAGGGGCATCGGTATATAATAAGAAAGGCTACAGGACTCCTCTTGGAGTGGTTCCTGTAGATGAAGATCTTAGCAATGAGATTATTGCAAAGGATTCGATGATAGGATACCATCCACAAGCCCATATCAGTGAGCATTCGCTGGAGGTGCAGGTGCCGTTTTTGCAGGTAGTTTTGAAAGAGTTTAGACTGATACCCATTGTAATGGGTAGCCAGGATTTCAATACCTGTAACCTTCTGAGTGAGGCTGTTGTAAAGACAATAAAGGATGAGAAGGTACTGATTATAGCGAGTACGGACCTTTCTCATTTTCACCATTATGATAAAGCGGTTGATCTGGATAAGATCGTTCTGAAACATATCGAAACATTTGACCCAGAGGGGTTTTCACAGGCTTTGGATAAAGGAAGGTGTGAGGCCTGTGGCGGCGGACCCGTAATCACTGCCATGTTGATTGCCAGGAAGTTAGGAGCCAATAAGGCCCGAGTCCTGAAATATGCAAATTCAGGTGATGTGACCGGAGATAAGTCAAGGGTGGTAGGTTATGCGTCCGCTGTTTTATATAAAAACCAGGATGAAAAAAAAGATGTAAAAGAGAAAAAGAGAGTCGGTGTAGACCTGGGACTTAATGAAGAAGAAAAGAGTATCCTTCTGGATATAGCCGGGACTACTATCGAAAGCAAAGCAAGAGACCGAAAACTGCCTGAATTTGATATAAGCTCGGATATCCTGAAAGAGAACAGGGGCGCATTTGTCTCTCTCCACAAGCATGGCAGGTTAAGGGGATGCATAGGGAATATCCGTGGTAGCAGGCCTCTTCATATCACCATTCAAGAGATGGCATCTGCCGCAGCCTTCAATGATCCTAGATTCGGACCGGTTACAAAAGATGAGATTAATGATCTCGATATAGAGATTTCAGTCTTGACACCTCTTGTTAAAATAGATGATGTTAAAGAGATTGAGGTAGGAAAACACGGTATATATATTGAGAAGGGGTATCATTCCGGATTGCTCCTTCCCCAGGTGGCGACTGAATATGGATGGGACAGGACGACTTTCCTGGAGCAGACCTGTAATAAAGCGGGATTAACAAAGAATGCATGGAAGGATAAAGATGCCGGAATATATATATTCTCAGCGGATATATTTTCGAAAGACAAACCGTGATTAGTGTTCATACATAAATGGCCCTTTTGCCCAATCACTGTGTCAGGCTCAGATTTTAATCTCTTCCCCTTCCTTGACCTTCAACAAAACTTCTCATTTCAGGATGGACACCACCTATAAAAATCCTTAGTCCACATAAAGCTTACCGCACTTTCCTATAAAAAAGGGTATCCTTTAAAAATCTCAAAAACAATTTTTTTCTTTTGTTCATTTTTTTCTTGACATACTATATCTTGTGGTATAGATAATAATTATGCACAATATAAGCTGTAAATTGGGGAAAGAAATTAGGTCTTTTTAACCATGGAGGAATGTTATGAGTACCTTAAGGGAGTTTGATATAGAGACAAAAAGAGTAAAATCGGATTCAGAAACTACGGATATGGCTCTATTTGTCCGTACTTCAAAAGAGGATCTTTTAGGCTGGAACAGGATGCGGATTGTTGATGCTCTGGTAAGAGAGACCTATGTTGATATCGACACTGCACAAGAGATCAGTAAGGAAGTTGAAAGACAGATCATCGATTCTAAGATTGCGGTTGTTACAGCTCCTCTTATCAGGGAATTGGTGGACGCCAAGCTCATCGAAAGGGGTTTAGAGCAGGCCAGAAAGATGCATACCCGTCTGGGGGTTCCTCTTTATGATGTGGACCAACTCATCCTCCATCCCAACAAAGAGAATGCCAATGTACCCCATAGTCCTGAGGCGACAAACCTGACTTTAGCAGAGATGATTAAAAAGGAATACGCCCTTTTAAATGTCTTTTCACAGGAGATCGGGGATGCCCATTTACGGGGAGATATCCATATACATGATCTGGGTTTTATTGACCGCCCTTATTGTTCAGGGCAATCTCTCGAATACATTAAAAGATTCGGCCTGAGCCTACCCAACTCCTTATCCATTGCGAAACCTGCAAAGCATCCTGAGGTCTTACTCGCCCATATGGTTAAATTCGCCGCTGCATTACAGAGCCATTTTGCCGGTGCTATCGGGTGGGATGCCGTTAATCTATTTTTTGCCCCTTATCTTGTAGGATTGGATGATGCAGAAGTAAGGCAGTTGGCTCAAATACTTATATTTGAGTTTTCCCAGCAGGCAGTGGCCCGGGGGGGGCAGGCAATCTTTACAGATATTAACCTGTATTGGGAGGTTCCCAGCCACTTTGAAGATGTCCCTGCTATTGGACCCGGTGGAAAGTATACCGGTAAACCCTATGGATATTATCAAGAAGAGGCCCAGAGGTTTGTGTGGTTTCTCTTTGATGTATTCAAGGAAGGGGATGGAGTTGGCAGGCCTTTCTTCTTCCCAAAACCCCTGGTTCACATTACTGAAAAGTTTTTTAAGACACCAGGCCATGAGGACTTTCTAAACCATATATGTGACGTAGCAAGTGAAAAGGGGAACACCTACTTTGTCTTTGATAGGGGGAATACCGCCAAGATCTCGGAATGCTGCAGGTTAAGCTTTAAACTGGAGGCATCGGATCTTGAAGATGCAAAAGAGCCCTGGAAGATGCGATATACTGCCCTTCAGAATATAACCTTAAACTTACCCAGGATGGGGTACCTGGCAAAAAAGGATGACACAAAACTCTTTTCCAATATCTCCGATTTCATGGAAATGGCGGTACAGGCTCATATGCAAAAGAAGGGCTTTATAGAAAAACTACTATCCCTCAAAGAGAGAGGCCCTTTGGCATTACTAACAATGGAAAAGGATGACTCTCCGTATCTAAGGATGCATAGAGCAACCTATTTAATCGGTATGCTGGGGTTGAATGAACTGGTCGAGATACATACAGGCGAAGAACTGCACCATTCTAAGAAAGCTTTCAAGTTTGGTTTGAAGATAATTGCACATATGAAGTTGCTGGCAGATAAGTTCGGCGAAAAACATGGGATGAGGTTCGTTCTTGAGCAATCGCCTGCAGAAAGTACATCTTATCGTTTTGCTAAACTGGATTTAAGATACCATTCTCCACAGTCGGGTCATATAGTCAAAGGAGATATCTCAAAAGCAGAGGTGTATTATACGAATTCGACATGTTTTACTGTTTCATCCCAGATGAATCCAATCGAGCGGGTGAGAAAAGAAGGGCTTTTTCATCCCCTGATAGAGGCTGGTGCCTTAACCCATATATGGCTGGGTGAAGCAAAACCTTCTAAGGAATCCCTCGCCAATTTCGTTATAAAAACCTTTAATGGGACTTTAAACGATCAGATTGCCTTTTCTCCTGAATTTACAACCTGTATATCTTGTGGCAAGACTTCCAGGGGATTGAGCGATGAATGTAACTATTGCGGCTCCAATGAGGTAGAAGGCATTACAAGGATCACTGGTTATTTCACAAAGACCTCAAGCTGGAATAAAGGAAAGATAGGGGAACTCAACGATAGATTTAGAAACAGCGGGTTTTTAAATGATGGGGATGGGGATGTTATTAAGCTTCCACAAAAACCAAAGAACTAATAAAGTTAGGGAAAAGAAAGGAGGATATAAAAATATGGAAATGGTGAAGATATTCTGGAAGGCTAACTGCTCAAAATGCCCGGCAGCAAAAGATGTAGGAAATACATTAAAAGAGGAAGGGTTCAAAGTAATAGATTATAATTTAGATACATTGGATGGACTGGCGGAAGGTGCTTATTACAGTGTTATGGCAACGCCGACCTTGATTATAGAAGACCGGGATGAAAACTGTATCGCTGATTTTCGCGGTATAATCCCTTCAGCCAAAGAGATTCAAACACTTATAAACAAAAATTATCGATAAAATCTTGTAATAAATATCCCTTTAAAGAATCAAAGCGTGATTTAACTCCATATTTACTTCCCTATTAACCCCTGGCAGGTCTGCTAGAGGAAAAAAGGATATTAAAAGATATGGCTACAAAAAATCCAGATAAGACGCATAAGATTTTGGTCGTGGATGACGAGGAAAGCATTCGAGAGGTTATCTATGACTTTCTTACTATGGAGGGCTATTCAGTAACTACTGCATATGATGGGGTTAATGCCCTTAAAGTATTACAGGATAGTTCCTTTGACCTTATGATTGTTGATCTTATAATGCCCAATATCGGCGGAGCTGAAATCCTTGATTGGCTATCCCGGAAGAACCGTAAGATACCTTCTCTTGTTATAACAGGGTTGCCGGTTGAGAACTTGAAAGAAGACCTTAAGAAAAGAGGGGCCTTTGAATGTATCCCAAAGCCGTTTCATTTGAACTATCTATCACATATGGTTCAAGTAGGGCTCAATCAGGCATGACTGTGTATAAAAAAAAGGATGTTTCGATTCGATGTTGAATCAAATTAAAGGGTTTTTAGAGACCTCCTTTTTGGATTGGCCGGGAAAGATCGTTTCCGTAGTTTTCTTTCCAAAATGCAACTTTCGCTGTCCTTATTGTCATAACCACGGCCTTGTCCTAACCCCGGAAAAATATGAGACCATCTCAGTTGAGTATATTCTAAACCGTTTAAGCGAGTTTAAAGGTTGGGTTGATGGCATATGCATAACAGGGGGAGAGCCTACCTTGCATGCTTCTCTTCTCGATATCATTCGCAAATTCAAATCTGATGATTTCCTTGTAAAACTGGATACCAATGGGACAAACCCGGCTGTATTGAAGGATTTGATTGAAAACAGGCTCGTTGACTATGTATCCATGGATGTAAAAGGCCCATTAGATGAAATCAGGTATTCACGAAATGCTGGTGTTCAGGTCAATTTAAGTGATATAAAAGAGAGTATAAAGACATTGAAAGAGGGTACAATTCCCTATGAGTTCAGGGTTACTGTGGTACCAACTTTACTTAAAGAGGATGATATAATAGATTTGGCAAAGCAGCTTTCAAGGGCAGACAAATTCACCCTTTCAAACTTTAATCCATCTGATCCTCTTGACATTCAACTTAAAGATGTAAAGCCCTATGATGAAGACATGTTAAAAAGACTGCAGCATAGGGTAGATGAAATCGTCAAGATGCCCATTTAATAATCGGTAATACCTCAATGCGTTTATTTTATTTAGTCCTTCCTATATTTTTCTCTTGACAAATCCCCCCTTTTTCTTATTAAATTAGAAGATACGGGCTTTGATTTTTGAGCTATAAAATAGCGACGAAAACAATGAGTTTGTAGAAGGTATGATAGCCTTTAACGCCTTATTGGGAAGTTTAATTGCCCAATAAAGGAAACCTTGGTTTCTAACTAGAATAGAAAGACCAATGAAAGATGATCTTTTCTAGGCGGAAATCTGGAAAATACCAATATTAATTTAAAGAAAGGAGATATTATGTCTGAGATTCGTTTTGATGGAAGGGTGGCCGTCGTAACCGGTTCCGGGAGAGGATTAGGAAAAAGTCATGCCCTGCTTTTGGCTTCCAGAGGTGCAAAAGTCGTTGTAAATGATCTGGGAGGGGCTGTTGATGGTGCCGGCGGAGGGTCTCAAACCCCTGCTGAAGAAGTAGTGCAAGAGATTAAAGCCGCCGGTGGAGAAGCGGTAGCTGATTATAACGGCGTACATACTGCAGAAGGTGGAAAAGGGATCATAGAGACAGCGACCAAGGCATTTGGAAAGGTTGATATACTTATAAATAATGCTGGAATCCTAAGAGATGTTTCATTCATGAAGATGACGGATGAGCAGTGGGATATGGTTTTAAAGGTTCATCTGTACGGTGCATACTATGTAACAAAAGCAGCATGGCCTGTAATGAAGGAGAATAACTATGGGCGTGTCATCTTCACAACATCTGCAGCAGGACTATACGGCAATTTCGGCCAGACCAATTACTCAGCCGCAAAAATGGGGGTTGTTGGTATGATGAATACATTAAAGGCTGAAGGCGCAAAAAACAATATTATGGTAAACACAATTGGCCCGGGAGCAGTCTCCAGGATGACAGAGAGCATTATGCCAAAAGATGTCCTTGATCTTATGGTTCCCGAGTTGGTATCTCCGATAGTATGCCTTATGTGTTCTGAGGATTTTAAAGAGACAGGGCATATCATGGCAGCCGGGGCAGGCCATTATGCCAAAGTACAGATCATCGAGTCTAAAGGGGTTTATTTAGATCCAAAGAGCAAGGTTACAATGGAAGATGTTAGGGAAAAGCTCCCTGACATAGTGAACATGGAAGGGGCTATAACTGCACAAAATGCCATGGACGGCATTGGTAAATTTTTTAAACAAGGTTAGTATATATTATCACCAAAAACGGCATGGAGGTCTTATGACGGCCTCCATGCCTAAGAACAAAAGCTCGTTTTCCTCAGATTTTTTAAACAATCAAAGACCTGCTTTCCCTACCATCTGCGAATTTAATATTTATAACAGGGCTCATCATCGAGAAAACCGTCCTTTGGGTTTTTGCAACTCTATATTCCGTTTTGCCGAGACCTATGAGCAAAAAGTGTAAGAATTGAGCGCTCAAAGGGATTTTTTTTACGGGAGATAAATATGTCAAAAGTATTGATTAGCTACTTTTCAAAATCCGGGAATACACAAAAGATGGCTTCGTATATCAAAGAAGGTCTCATATCATCAGGCGATTTGCAAGTTGACCTGAAGGAGGTTAAAGACACTACCATTGATGACCTCCTTTCCTCTGACGGTATAATTATAGGCAGTCCAACGTACTTTGGGGTGATGGCTGCCGATGTTAAGGATCTTATTGATAAGAGTATCAAGTGCTTTGGAAAATTGTCCGGGAAGGTTGGAGGTGCATTCACGTCCTCGGCTATGGTAGGTGGGGGGAATGAGACGACCATCATGAGTATCATCCAGGCACTGCTCATCCATGGGATGATCGTGCAGGGTGATAACAAGGGAAACCACTATGGCCCTGTATCCATTGGCGCGCCTGATCAAGGTGTTATAGATGAATGTGTACGATACGGCAAGAGGTTGGGCGATCTGGTCAAGAAATTGAATTGAGAATCAAGGGACACTTTAACTGTCCCAAAATGATCGAGGTACTTCATCTCACCGTTCGAACAGGCTGGTAAGGATCAGGCACCTATGGGGCTGTAACAGACTGGCAAAAATACAGAGGGAGAACCAATGGGGGCCGCTCTTGAGGGTGTAAGGGTATTAGATCTCAGCAAACGCTTGGCAGGCCCTTTTGCTTCTACGATCCTAAGTGATTTTGGGGCCGAGGTAATCCGGATCGCCCCCTTACACAGGGCCAAAGAAGAAGCGCTGACTGAACCGATCCTGGGTCAGCATAATTACTACTTTACTGTCAATAGAAACAAGAAGAGTATTCTCTTAAACCTAAAGGAGAAGGAAGGGCGAGATGTCTTCTACAACCTGGTTCGAAAGTCGCATGTGGTCATAGATAATTTCCGTCCGGGTGTAGTAGAGAAACTGGGTATTGATTTTCCCACTTTGAGTCTCATAAATCCGAAGATCATCTGTTGTTCGATAACAGGGTACGGTTCTACGGGGCCCTATGCTTCACGTCCCTCCTATGACGGCACGATTCAGGCCTTGAGCGGAGTGATGAGTATAACCGGAGAGCCAGGCGGAAGGCCTCTGCTGGTGGGGGTTCCCATTGCCGATCTTGCCGCTCCTTTATTTGCCGCCCATGCCATTCTGGCTGCAGTCTTTGACGCAGAAAGAACAGGAAAAGGCCAAAGAATAGAAACCTCTATGCTCGCCTCCATGATTAGCCTTCTACAAGTCCACGCTGCCAATTACTTTACAACTGGAGAGATTCCCGGACCAGCAGGCTCAGGACAGAACCTGCTCAAGGGGGTAGTCCACTATGGCGTATTTAAGACCAAGGACGGGTATATCTTCATAACTGCCCACCGAAGCTTTTATAACCTCTGCAAGGCCATAGGAAGAGAGGATCTTATAACAGACTCTCGATTTGACACACAGGCCAAACGGAGGCAAAGGGGCGAAGAACTCAATTCTATTGCTCAGGAGGTCATAGAGACCCGGGAAACCAAAAAGTGGTTTGAGATATTTGACCAAACGGATGTCCCTTATGCCCCAATCAATACCGTAGACGAGGTCTTTAAGGATCCTCAAGTCGTTCACTTGGGTGTAATAGCCACTCAGGAAAAGCTAGGCCAACGAATCAACATCATCAGGAATCCTGTAAGCATGCCCGGAGTGAAGAAGGAATTGGAACCGGCAGCCCTGCCAGGAGAGAACACAGAGGAGATCCTGACAAAGATTCTCGGTTATAGTGAGGCAACGATTGATGAGCTGAGGAAAAAGGAGATTGTCTGCTAGCTTTCCAAATGCCCCTTTTTTTACCAATCGTGTCATTAAATTTGTACAGAAATCTTCCTTGGGTTATAGATATTCGGGAGCTTCGAAAAATTATCCCAAGTCGTTTAGAATACATCTTTAACCGTAACTACTCAGGTTGTCAGGTTCAAGCCTGCCCTGGCGCTGTTTACTATGCATTCCCATCATTACTATGCTGACAATATCCCAGGTGCTCTACAATGAGCCAGGGAAGCCAGGTCTGGGCCAGGGGTTCACAGTTCACGGTTGGGAGCATCCAGTGCAACAAAGAGTTCACTCTGGACTTCCGTGCAAGACAGCGTTGCGTATCACAAGAACTGCCTGCCTGTAGTGGACCCAGACAGGGATGAACTCCGCATTCGTCTCGGAATCAAACCCCTCTTTCATCAGTTTAACCTTGAACTCCGGAACTTTGAACCTGAGTAGTTACCTTTAACCCATCTAAGGATCTGTTCCAGGAATTTTCTTAAACTCGTCCAGAGGGTCTAATACCAATTTGCAAACTAATTAATATGATACAAGAGAGGATTCTGAGGCGGTAACCGTATTTACTCTTAGTTGTTAAGGAGGTTTTAAGGATGTATAAAGGAATGCGCAAAAGATATTATCCGATAATTGAAAAACCATTGATGCTGGAAAACTTGGGCAGGTGCGCGCTTGTCTATTAGAAATAATAAAAAAGAACCGGAGTTTTTCTATGGCTGGGTCATCTTAGGAGCCTGCTTTGCCACGACAACCATGGTGGGCGGATTATACTATTCATTTGGGATATTTTTTACACCATTATTAGAGGAATTTGGCTGGAGCCGGGCTTTGGTCTCATCAGTAGGCACGGTTAATTTGCTCGCATTTGCTTTTTCTTCTATGTTGTTTGGCAGATTGATTGACCGATATGGCCCCAGGATAATCCTTGCATGCAGTGCTGTTATCATCGGTCTTGGATATGCCCTTTGCAGCCAGGTGAACTCCATCTTTCAATTATACCTGTTCTATATTATAGCCTCTCTAGGATCAGGGCCTACATGGGTATTGCCCACTTCCATAGTGCAGCGATGGTTTGTAAAGAGGAGAGGTTTTACCCTCGCGCTGGTTACTACCGGCATCGGTTTTGGAGCCTTGATCTTTTCCCCGATATTGAACCATATTATCTATACATATGGTTGGCGTGTAAGCTATATAATCCTGGGTATTCTTACTTGGCTTATCCTGACTGGGGCGTCTGTTGTTATGGTGGCTGATCCTGAAGAAAAGGGGATGAAGCCTTATGGCGAGGAAGAGTTAGTGGCCGATATGGCCAGCAGCAAAACGACAGATTATCAATCAACAGAGTCTGTGTCCATGGTGTCAAAAACCGTGGAATGGGGGGTCGATGAAGCGATAAGAACAAAGGCTTTCTGGGGTCTCGTTGTATTGTATATGTTTGGCCTTTTTCCAATATATATGCTTGCAATGCATATCGTTCCTCACGCAATTGATATGGGGATTTCAGAGGGAGTGGCCGCTGGAGCCTTAGGCCTTATCGGTGCTACCAGTATCGCCGGCCGGCTGCTGGGGGGTGCTATTGCAGAAAGGCTTGGTTGGACGAAAGGCCTGGCATTATCCTGTTTTCTCACCAGCCTATCGGTATTTTGGCTCATCGCAATCCACAATGCCTGGATGCTCTACGTGTTTGTTGTTACATATGGCCTTTTCTATGGATCAAGGGTACCGCAGTTTCCTGGTATCGTTGGCTTTTTTTTTGGAAGCACCTCTCTTGCTTCGCTTATTGGCCTTTGCCATGGCCTATCAATCCTTGGCAGTGCCGTGGCCCCTGTTGTCGCCGGATTGATTTTTGATAAAACAGGGAGCTATACTGTAGCCTTTTTAATAGCGGGCATCGCTTCTTTCATTGCTGGAGTTCTGGCACTGTTGCTGAAGCCACCGAAGAAAAAGAGTTGACCTGCAACCCCATCACTTTCCTTTATCTATTTCGATAATTATAGGGTAGGTATTCCCTGCCGAAGATTTCGCGCTGTACTACCAGTTTCGATACCTGAGAGGTGCCATCAGCGATCTCAACCGCCATTACGTCTCGTAATCTCTGCTCTAACGGAAATTCCTGGGTATAACCGTAATGCCCGTGAAGGACAAGACAGTCTCGAATGGCATTCGTTGAGAATCGGGGAGCCATCCATTTAACCATCCCTGCCACTTTTGAGGTGGACATTCCCTGATCACGCATCCACAGGCCCTTATAGCAGAGCAATCGTACGGCCTCGAGGATACTGATATGCTCAACAATCGGAAATGAAACACCTTCAAATGTTGCCAGGGGTCTGTCAAACGCGATTCTTTGCGTGGTATGCCTTATCGTTTCTTCCAGTGATACCATGGCCGGTGCTATCCCCTCCAGGGATAAGAGTATCCGGCTGACATCAAAGCCCTGCATGCCCATTTTGAATCCTGTACCCTCTTGTCCAATCATGTAATCTTCCGGAATTTCAACATCCTCCATAAATATAGAACCCCGGGTTATTCCTTTACAGCCCATGTCTTCATAAGATTGACGCGTAATACCAGGCAAATCAGTGGGGACGACAAAACAACTGACCCCCCTTGCACCGGCATCTGGATCGGTCTTTGCAAATACCAATGCAATGTCCGCATCCATCATCGCTGTAATTCCTGATTTTTCACCATTCAAAATGTAAGCGGCCCCTTTCTGAATCGCCCTCGTTCTCATTGCTACAGCATCAGTACCAGCCCCGGGTTCTGTCATGCAAAAGGCAGGAATCGTATCCCCTGATAAAAAGGGCTCAAGAAACTCCTTTCTGATCCTTTCATTACCCTGTTCCAGCAATACGGCACACAGATGTCCGACAACAAAGGTGGACATTGTCAAACTGCAGTCCCCCTTGGACACCTCTTCCGTAATCAATCCTTCAGCCACGTGGGATACACCCATACCCCCTTTATCAGGCGATACTGAACTTCCTAAGAGTCCTAATTCACCCATTTTTTTGTTGATATTACGGGGAAATTTACATTCACGGTCCCATTTCGAATAAAAGGGGGCGACTTCTTTTTCTGTAAACTTTCTTACCATATCAGCCAAGGCCTTCTCTTCGGCAGTAAATTCAAAATCCATTCATTTCCCTCCCAGATTTTATTAAATCAAAATCGTCTATCCTTAAGAATCCCTTTTCCGCCTGGAAAAAATTATCTTCACCCTCTTGTTCCATTATGGATGAAGATCATTCGTTGCTTTTGTTTAGACTAAATACGCGCCTTTTTTATACCAGTACCCCGGCTAAATTTCCATAAAAATTTTTAATCAGTTGATAAAAATTTCTCTTTAAACCTTTCCAACTATTTTAGTTAAAAGGCTTTACAAAAGCTATAGATATTGATAGCTATAAGAGATTATTTATATCTTGATTCGAAATTTAAGGAATTCATGTTTTTTTCTTAATGTATTTTTGTTTTTATATGAAAAGTGAATTTATTATATGCTTTGCAGGTTGACTGTCTTTTGTATTTCGATTGCTGTCATTTTTAGTATTTGTCTATCCCATGGGATTTCAGGCCGAGAAAGGACCATGGCGATTCTTGATCAAATGCTAGAAACAGGTCACTTGACAGGAAAGCATTGGAGGGTAACCGGGATACTGGATGATCGAATCAACATCACCAAGTATCAGCGTACGATAACCCTTGCCTGTTCAGCATCAAAGGATATACAGGTAGGGGATCGGATTAGCTTTATTGCTAAGATAGACAATACCAACAAACCCTCTGACCCGATATGGTATCCTGTCCGGATTTACTTTCATGTAAACAGCGCTTTCAAGTATTGGATTTCTGTTCTTTCCGTATTGATCGTATTCATTATGGGGTTTAGATACGTTGGATTTGATAGAGAATCCTTTGGTTTGATATTGAAAGGGGAGGGGAAGATAGATGCCTGATGGCTTAACCCATTTATTGGCAGGTTATGTTGGTAGTCAACGTTGGCTAAAAGGGGGCCGGTTAACCCTCTTTCTCATTGGCTGCCTTTTGCCCGATATCCTTGCAAGAGGGGGTCGGCTGTTTTTTATGGGGCATCTCCAGATTGATTTTATCGAATTGTATATAGTGACTTTACATACTCCCTTTACCTGTTTATTCCTTTGTTTGGCAATCGTTCAACTCTTCAACTCTCGTTTTCAAAGAGAAGCTTTCATGCTTTTGTATTCAGGATCCATGGTGCACTTCGTACTCGATTCCTTACAGCGCACCATAACGGGTTTTGGCTTTACAAGAGAGTTGTTAGATGGTTATCATTGGCTCTATCCGTTCAGTTGGTACGATTTTCAGTTTGGGCTTTTCTGGCCAAAAGATGCTCTTTTTGCCTTGATTCTTCTCTTGCCTCTATCGCTCTTGTTTTTTTTGCGAAAAAAACGTTGAGTTGATTGTATAGGAATGGTATTTACCCATCTTAGAGGAAAACATCGGGTTTATCAAAGACTAAATGGGGGCGAAATCACTCCTTATATCCTGTTAGTTTCTCTGCTTTTTCCCCATAAAAAACTCTTTACAATCCCCATGTGTATTGATAGGTTTACACAAAAGTCGTAAATTTGCCGGCATGAGAAAATGAAAGGGGGTATCTACGTTGCAAAGTAAGATATCGACTGCTATTCGGCTGAAATATCCTCCGGTCGCTCTGCTCTGGTCTGATAAAAGTCCTGAAAAGCCCATTCAATTTAAGAAAGGAAGATGGGGCTGTGTCATGTGGCTCATAGCGAGCGCTGCAAAGAGAAAAACATCAGCTTGTGATAGGGAAACATTCGGTTGTTTTGGCGGCGGGGTTGGACTCGGTTTTGGAAATCAATATAAAAACTTTCCCGGCGGTGAGGAATGCTTTTGTCATTTTCTTTCATCGGGTAACGAACTATGGGAAACAGGCCGACAAACGGCCGATATGGTAAAATCATTTTTAAAAGATGAAACATATGAGCATTTTGTTCATGGTGAGCGCTATCTCAAGACTCCAAAACGGGTCAAAAAATTCATCGAATACCTCCCCATTACCGACATTCCTGCGAAATATGTTGTATTCAAATCGTTAGATTCCGTAAACAGTGAGAATGAAACTCCTCAATCGATTATATTCTTCACAGATCCTGATCAACTGTCTGCATTAGTTGTACTTGCTAACTATGGTCGATGGGACAACGAGAATGTCATCATTCCGTATGCTGCCGGTTGCCAGACTATCGGCATCTATCCGTATCAAGAAGCAAAAGCTGAAAAGCAGCGTGCTGTGGTAGGGCTTACGGATCTTTCAGCACGCGTGTATATCCGCAAACAGCTTGGTGACAATTTGATGACTTTCACGGTGCCCCTGGCCATGTTCCAGGAGATGGAAGGAAATGTTGAAGGATCCTTCCTCGAAAGATCCACATGGCAGAGTTTACTCAAAATGAAGGGGTAATCCGTTGAAAAATGTGTGCGTTGGAGGAGCGCCCGAAGGGCGTCTGTTCAACTCGCATGGTGTATGCCCGGCATGGGCGTGTGCTTATGGGGTGAAACCACCTGTATGTGAACCCTGTTAATGTGTTGAACACATTAACAAAAGTACTAGCCGAAGGCAAGGGTATTATAGTGAGGTAAGAGGGAGGGGCGTCCTCTACATTTAGTTGGGGGCTCTTGAACTGCCAAGGTTACAATTGCGGGGTCGATGCGACCTCGACAATGCTTTACAGTTTAGAAGGAAGTACAACAACCGTTGTTCCTGGGGTTGTCTTATTGCCTTTTTTATCCTCAGTCCATATCTCACACTCTACTATATGCTCTTCGCCTTGAACATATTTCTTGGTGATTTTGCCTTTGCAGACGATATCTTCACCGGGCATATCATTTCCTCTGTAATTACATGCAAGCCTTTTCAGCTTACCCTTATCCCCGATCCATTCTGTCATGAGTTGTCCAAGAAAAGCCGCTTTTAGACGGCCGTGGAGGATAACATCAGGAAAACCAAGGTTTGTTGCATAATCTTTATCATAGTGCAGCTCATTTAAGTCACCGGATGCCACTGCCCATTTAACTAACTGTCGTTTTGTTGGATGTTTGGTAAGGGGTGGGATATCTGAGCCTACCTTGACGTCTTCATAAAATAACTGGCTTGACATCTTATAAATCTCCTTATTTTCAATAGTTTATTAGGGTGCTATTCCCTTTCGCCGCTAAATCTCCTCTGTGGTTAGTGACGGTTGTTTCAGTAACAATGAAGAGCAGTTTTCCAGCCTTTCCCTGCCGCTCGTAAATATCGGCTAACTTACTCGTGCAAGTTATGACATCGCCGACTTTTACAGGGAGGTAGAATTCCCAGTCACCGCCTCCTGCTACTGTGCGATTCATGGGGAGGTTTTCAGGTAGTTTGCCTCCTCCTCCAGTCACCATGGCAGATAATATAAAGGCGGGAGCTGCCAAATCAAGCCATCTGGGGTTAGAGTCTTCTATAGCTTCAGCGATTCCCCGAAGCATGGTCTTGTCCACTTCAAACACGACTTTGTTTGTCTCCATGCCTAACATACTTTTCATTTCTTCGGTTATTACTGAGTCATTACTCATAGTTCACTCCTTTCCATCTTATCTGATGTTGGAAGTTCTCTTTAAGACCTCATAGTTCAAGTTAAACGTTTTGATATGCCTTATGTCCGTCTATTATTACCAATTCTGTTACAGATCGATAATCTAGAGGGTAGCCACTGAAGACAACCAGGTCTGCATCCTTGCCTACTTCCAGGCTGCCCACCCTGTCGGATATACCGATTATCTCAGAGGGATTTATAGTAATGGCCTTGAGTGCACAATCCTCCTTCATGCCATGTTGCACAGCCAAAGCCGCGTTTGTGGTGAGGTATTTTACTGCCGACATTTCATCGGTTTGAATGGCCACCTTAACCCCTGCATTGCTCAGAATACCGGGGTTCTTCGGGGTCATTTCCCGCAGCTCGTATTTCATTTTGGAAAAAAGAATGGGGCCAACCACACAGGGGATCCCCTTTTGAGCAAGGATTTCCGCTATTTTAAAACCTTCGGTTGCATGCTCGATTGAAAACATAAGACCGAATTCTTCGGCTATACGCACTGCTGTCATGATGTCATCTGCCCGATGGCAATGAATCATGGCCCTTAATTTTCCTTCAAGCACTGGAATAAGAGATTCCAGTCTGATCTCTCGCTCCGGCGGATCCGGTTCTTCTGGCCGCTCATCTTTGTCCTGCTCTTGGTTTATCTCCCATTTACAGAGTTGATTTCGAAAGTAGGTATGCTTCTCTTCGTAGCGAATCCATTTATCGCGATAATTTTGGGCTTCCACCAAAACAGAGCGAAGTTGGGCGGCATTTGCCATACGCGTTGAGGGGAATTTGTGTTGTTCCCCATATACCCGCTTGGGATTTTCGCCCAGGGCCATCTTCATTCCCGAAGGCGCCATAATAATCATCTCTTCAATTGTTTTAGCCTTCTTTGTCTTAATGCAGGCGAATTGTCCTCCAATCAGGTTGCTACTGCCTGGACCGGTATTTATGGTCGTAACCCCTGCCTCTCGCAGATCCTTAAAGGCCATATCTTCTGGGTGGATGGCGTCAATTGCCCGCAGATGTGGGGTAACAGGTTCTGTCATCTCATTGCCGTCATACTCGTTTGAGCCAACCCCATCGGCGAAGATGCCCGTGTGGCAATGGGCGTCGATAAGACCAGGCATGACCACTTTCCCCGTTGCGTCATAGACTTCGGCCCCACCTGGTATATTCACATCTTTACCCAAAGCCACAATACGTCCGTTTTCAATAAGAACCGTTCCTTTTTCTATGGTGCCTTGAGTAATCGTCATCAGTGTTCCATTGGTAATAGCAATCATTATACTCCCTCCAGGTCAGTTATTAAATTTATTAAACTACTACTTTTGAGTTTCATAGTATGATCGTATATAATAGCTTATGCCATTTTCACCGTCAAGGACTGAAAATACCACATGAACGATCTGCTTCTTTCTCTTTCGTTGGTATCCAAGTAATATCCAATGCCTTTACCCACCTAAGCCCTTGCCTTCGGCTATTACTTTTGCTAATATGACAATTATGTCGACCAAAGTATAGGCACAAAAGGAAGAAGCCCTTTGCAGATGCGAAGCAGAGGATTGAAACGGTGCTCTACCGAGCTTTTTTTATAGAGGTAGGAGAGAATATAACCCCGGATTGATAAAGATGAGGGGTTCTTAAAAGTTGTCTGGAGGATATGAAATGGTGCTTTATGACCGACCGAGTCCCAAATATCATGATCGACACGAAGCGGGGAAAGTGCTCGCATCAGAGCTTTTGGAATACAAAGACAAAAATGTTATTGTACTAGCAGTTCCCAATGGAGGAGTACCTGTTGCATGTGTTATAGCAAAAGAACTTCACGCTGATTTATACTTGATGATTGTAAGAAAATTGCAGATACCCTCCAATACTGAAGCCGGTTTTGGTGCTTTGACTTCCGACGGATTTCTTCTGCTCAATCACAGATTGATCGATAGCTTAAGGCTTAGTGAAGATGATATCGTGAAACAAAAAGAGAAAGCTTCTGAGAGTATTCGATCGAGACAAAGATACTTTGGTAAGCAGGCAATTCTCCCGTGTTTAAAAAATCGCACCGTTATCTTGGTAGATGATGGTCTTGCGTCTGGATTTACCATGGAAGCAGCGGTGAAATCTATAAAGAGCAGAGGAGCCAAGGGTATTATTATTGCAGTACCGACTTCATCTATTTCGGCATTCCGAAGACTTAAGCCTCAGGTGGATAAGATTATCTGCCCTGATATAAGCCGTCTGCCTGTTTTTGCAGTAGCCAATGCATACAAGAACTGGTATGATCTAGATGAAGCAGAGGCTTTAAGCTTAATATCTGAAAATCTATAGAAACTATCTTTACGTTACTCTATTTGCAATATAGCCCTTTAATTTGCACATTTGATTTGAGACACAGGTTGAACAGCTTCTTGGGTGGGTTTTACAGCCTGCAAAAAGAGCGTATGAACCCGCAACTTTGGCACCCTTTACTTACTGGATCACTTTCTTATCTCTCATCTCTGCAATGCGATCCATTGAATAACCCAGGTCAGTGAGAACTTCTTCAGTGTGTTGACCCAGAAGAGGGGCCAGGCTTCTGATCTCCCCAGGAGTTTCTGAAAGCTTTACAGAGATACCCACCTGCTTCACCTTCCCTACGGTGGGAGAGTCAATATCCACCACCATCCTGCGATGGAGAACCTGAGGGTCTGCTAGTACCTCGTCAAGAGTATTCACAGGGGCAACACACACATCCGTTTGTTCCAGGATTTCCAACCATTCATCTCTCGTCCTGGTGCGGAAAATGTCACTGAATGCGGAGAATATTTCATCCTTTTTCTCCTCATTTCGTTGATACGCGATCAAGTCTTCTCTCCCCAGTATCTTGCACAGGTTTTCCCAGAATCTGGGTTCCAGGCAGGCAACACTGATATACTTTCCGTCCTGTGACTCGTATACATTATAATCAGGGGCTGCGCCTGTCAATAACGTTTCTCCCCTCTTCGGAAGAACTCCGCTTGATAAATACATGGAAAATTCACGGCTCATCATGGAGAGAACACCATCGGCCATGGCAATATCAACGAACTGTCCTTTCCCGGTTCTTTCCCGTGCCATAAGCGCTGCCAGAATACCAAGAGCAGCATGCATGCCGCCCCCAGCATAGTCAGCCATCAAATTGCCGGGTATGGTAGGGGAACCGTCTCTCCGGCCAATGAGGCTCAATATACCAGGGATGGATACGTAATTGAGGTCGTGTCCGGGCATGTCTCGATACGGGCCGTCTTGCCCGTAGCCGGTAAGGGAGCAATACACAATCTTCGGGTTTCTTTCTTTAACTGTGTCATAGTTAACGCCAAGGCGTTTT
Organism: Deltaproteobacteria bacterium; assembly: GCA_030623035.1. Lineage (GTDB taxonomy): Bacteria > Desulfobacterota > UBA8473 > UBA8473 > UBA8473 > JAUXFK01. The sequence goes on from JAUXFK010000001.1 coordinate 19,757, forward strand.
ACCACACCGGGTCTGAACCCTTCCAGAACGACGTCCGCTCTTTGTGCCAGTTTTAAAAAGATCTCTTTCGCCTCCGCTGATTTCAGATTGAGCACAATGCTCCTCTTATTTCGATTCAGAGCATTGTATGCGGCCTCCCTCTCGGCCCCTTCCCCTATTGGAGAAAGACCGGAGCCCAAAAGACCCGGTTTGTGCGGCTGTTCAACCTTGAGCACATCCGCCCCAAGATCCCCCAATAACATGGCACAATACGCTCCAGGAGCAACCCTGGATAAATCCAATACCATTATACCCTCTAATGGCGGCGCCATATGTCCTCCTGTATTCTATTCAGTCGATGATAGATATATTGGAATTGACCCCCCCCCTCCCCTATAGGTTCACCTTTAAAACGGGGAACCTGAAAGTTAACTGCGGGGTTCAAGTGATTCTCTGGTTCTGGTTAGTAGTTTATCTTATTATTTTTATGGTTGACTGTCAAGGCTAAAATGAATAGAATACCATAAATGTTATATGGGTATCATTCAATATTTTGTATTCCTAGGATTTCAGGACATTTTACATTTTACAATGCAGCAGTTGCCGGTCGACATTAAACAGGGTTATCATCTGTTCAGATAAAGCTTGTTTTTATCGTTTTCAAAGCCTCTTTCAACCTGAGGTCGTATTTCCTGCTATAACCTTTGGGAAACCTTTGTATGAAGAGGAATAATTCCAAAGTGGTGTTCATCAGTTGAAGGGCTGACGTAAAATTCTTGATAGCAGTTTCCATACAACCTGCAAGAGATGCAAGCTGAATTGTCAATATGGGTAGTATAACAGTGCATTTCAGTCTCTGAATTGTAGCCATCCCGTGATAGGGGGATACCTTAGGGACATTCAGGACGGCCATAAGCTATGAATTGGGTTCATGGGCTGCTACCCAAATCCCAATAGTTTCCCCATTCCAAAACCTGTGAAGTTTAGCGAAAAGGACTTTTTTATTTATTTCTCCTTGAAAGTGTTAAATTTTTTGGATAAAATACTGCTACCGGCAGGAACGTAGTCTTTTTTTAAAACCATTCCGTCCTGCACTGATACGAATGAATTATTATGAAGCCGAATCAAGTGTTAGCAAAAGAAACAGTTATAGACAGGTTTATCCACCATTGGCTGCATGATCAGTCAAGCAGTTGTATCTGGGGGCTTATGAGTATGGATGCACCCCTGTCTTATGAAATTATAGAAAAGACTGTAGAACTGCTGATAAAGAATAGAGAAGATTGATATGGAAAGACAAGAGTTACATCCGGGCCAACTTCTTGAAATATCCGGTAATTATTGGAGAGCCTGTACCCTCCATGCAGGTGTAAAGCTTGATGTATTTACGATTTTTGGCATCAAGAAGCTTACGAGCGATGAGGTATCTCAAAAACTGAATGGAGAAAAAAGAGGGGTAACAGCGCTTCTCAATGCATTGACTGCTATGGATATTCTGATAAAGGAAGGTGACAGGTATTCCAATACGAAATCCAGCGCATCTTTTCTATCAAAAGACTCTCCCCAATACATTGGTAACATGATCATGCACCATAACCATCTGATAGATTTATGGCAAAAGCTGGATCAGTCTGTTAAGACAGGTGAGCCTATATTAAAGGGAGGATCTCATATTACAGATGAATGGCGGGAAAGCTTCCTTATGGGAATGTTCAATATGGCGATGATGCTGGCCCCAATGATTGTAAATAAGATTGATCTTTCCATAAAAAGGCGTCTGCTCGATCTGGGCGGAGGGCCTGGAACCTATGCGATCCATTTTTGTTTAAAAAATCCCCAGCTCAAAGCCACAGTATATGACCTCCTTACAACCAGTCCTTTTGCAAATAAGATAATCGAAAGATTCGGTTTGACAGATCGGATAGATTTTATTGCCGGAAACTATATTGAAGAGGACATTAAAGGGGTCTATGATGTAATCTGGCTTTCTCACATTCTTCATGGAGAAGGCCCGGATGAATGTTTAGAGATTATCCGGAAAGCAGTCGCAGTCCTTGAGCCAGGTGGTATGATAATGATTCACGATTTCCTTTTAAAAAACACAATGGACGGTCCTCTGTTTCCTGCATTGTTCTCCCTCAACATGCTTTTGGCTACACCTAACGGCCGGTCCTATTCTGAAGAGCAGATTATAGATATGCTGGATAGAGCCGGCGTTAAGGAGATTAAACGCATTCCCTTGGAGATGCCGAATGATTCAGGGGTTATTACCGGGGTGGTGAACGGATCGGTGAAATAAAAAAGGCAATAAAGAACGGATACAAGAGGTATTGTATGTCAGCAAAGGTGAATACAAGAGTTACTGCATATCAGGGCAGGGTATTTCAATTGGTAACAGAGAACATTACTCTGGCCAATGGTATATCCTTGGATATGGATGTCATACGCCATCCCGGTGCAGCCGCAATTATCCCGTTTATAAGAAGCGATACTGTGCTTTTAATCAAACAATACCGCCATGCAGTAGGGGGTTATATCTGGGAGATCCCCGCCGGAACCCTCGATATGGGGGAAACCGCCATTGCATGTGCAAAGAGAGAGCTGATAGAAGAGACTGGTTATGCAGGCGATGAATGGCAAAAATTAGGAGAGATTACACCTGTTCCAGGTTATTCAGACGAACGCATCTATGTCTTTCTCAGTACCAGCCTTATACATGCAGGGCAGAAACTGGATAAGGATGAGATGCTCGATGTCCATGAGGTCAAGTTTAACGATGCAATAAAGATGATCTATCAGGGAGAGATTCAGGACGGCAAAACTATCTGTGGCCTCTTTTTGGCGATGCACTGGTTGAAACAGAGAGGAGGTTCAATAGATTTACCATGAGACATTCTCAGGCAAAAGCAGGGCGTACTTTTGTCCTACGCCTTGAAGACGGAGATATTGTTCACGAAGAGATTGAACGGTTTGCAAGAGAACAGTCCATACAAGCCGCAGCACTCATTATTGTCGGTGGAGCCGATGAAGGGAGCAAATTGGTGGTGGGCCCTGAGAAAGGAAGGGCCAGGACTGTTATACCAATTGAGCATACCCTGAATCATGTCCACGAGATAGCAGGTACAGGAACAATATTCCCGGATGATGAGGGAAATCCGGTTTTACATATGCATATTGCCTGTGGCAGAGACGTATCCACTATAACCGGATGCGTCCGTACCGGCGTAAAAGTATGGTATATAATGGAGGTTGTTCTCTTTGAATTGACCCAGAGTACGGCGATAAGGAAGGTTGATCCAAATACAGGGTTCAAACTGCTCAATCCATAAGGGATAAAGGGATGCCCCTGTACCCCCTCTTGATGGGAATTGACGGTTTATTTAAATCTGAGGAATAAAGGATGTTGAATATGAAGAGAGGAATGCGAATCTGTTTAATTTTTGTCATTATTTTTTGTCTGCCTCTATCCGGCAAATTATATGCTGCTGCTTATCTTTATATATCAAACAGCGGTGAGGATACTCTAACCGTAATAAGCAATCTTGAAAACGAGGTGATTGATACGGTTGAGGTCGGTAGGGGGCCGATGGGGTTGGCAGTTACCCCTGAGGGAGATTATGTATATGTGGCGAATAGTATGGATGGAACCGTATCCGTAATTCGCACAACGGACAACTCTGTCATTGAAACAGTCGAAGTCGGTGCTTCTCCAATGGGGGTAGTTATCTCCCCAGAGGGAGATTATGTATATGTGGCGAATAGCGCAGATGGAACCGTATCCGTAATCCGCACAACGGACAACTCTGTCACTGAGACTGTTGAAGTCGGCAATGGCCCATGGGATGTGGCCGTCACTTCTGGTGGCATTTATGTATTTGTGACAAATAAAACGGATGGCACAGTGTCTATGATCCGCATTGAAGATAATACCATTGTCAATACGATTGAAGTAGGGAGCAATCCACTTGGAATCACAGTCGGTCTGGATGGCGATTATATTTATGTGGCGAATAACTCAGATAATACAGTTTCACTAATCAGTACGACTTACTATACTGTCATAGAGACGATAGCTGTTGGCAACGGCCCATGGGGGGTGGCTGCAACAAATGACAAAGAATATATTTATGTAGTAAACAACGAGGATAACACAGTGTCGAAGATAAGGATTTTCGATTATTCTACGACTCTTTTTGCGGTAGGTAACGCACCGGTAGGTCTTGGCAGTTTTTTAGGCGGTCGGTCACCAGAACCCCCCAGTGACCTTGAGGCAACGGAAAAATCCTATAAAAGGATAGACCTTTCCTGGACTGACAACTCTTCTGATGAATTTGGGTTCAAAATCGAAAGAAAAGCAGGATCAAATGGGGAATACATTCGGATAGCGGCTTTAGATGAGAATGTCACCACATATTCTGACACAGGACTCAGTTATTATAGGACCTATTATTATCGTATAACCTCATACAATGACGTAGCCGATTCAGATTATACAAACGAAGCATACGCAACTACCGAAGATTACGAGACAGAGTGTTTTTTCGTCACAGTGGCTTACGGTTCACCTTTTAACAGACATATCCGAATAATTCGTGGTTTCCGTGACAGGTACTTGATGTCAAACGCACTGGGAAAGGCCTTCGTTGATATCTATTATGCCTTAAGCCCAAAGGCAGCCCACTTCATCAGCAGGCATGATTCAATGCGTACCTCGCTTCAGTTCGCCCTTATCCCCTTAGTTTGGCTTTGTTGGCTGTCTCTAAATATAAACCAGACATCCACTATTGCATTTATCTTATTGTTGCTTGTACTGTCTTATGCTGCTTTTTTAAAGAATTTGTATCATTTTAAAACTATCAGCAAGCTTCAACGACGGTCAAATTTTAATGCGTGTAATGTTTGAGCGTCTAACTGAGCGTTAAGAAAGAAGAGGGGGGAAAAGACCCATTTATGGATGTAAACTTGTTAAATGGGAGGTGGCCATGAAGAGAACAAGGAGGATTTTTACCCTTTTGCTTCTCGTTTTTGTCATGGATGGAGTGGGGATTGGTTTTGCTCAGCCCATCATTCCAAGGGAGGCAATCCGGTCTCATACCCCAGCCGATGTGAAACAACAGATTGAGAGGTTGTATTCATCGTCTCCATTAGATCGGGCAGATGCTGCTAATTGTTTAGGCGAGATGGGTGAAAGAGCAGTCGCTGCGGCACCGTTTCTTTTGGGACTATTGGGTGATCGTGCCAATACAGTTGTATTACCTTCCGATTCCGAACAGCGGTTGGTCTGGGAGAGAACCTCACCGGGTAAAGAGGCAGAAAAAGCGCTGGCAAAGATTGGCAGATCATATTTCTGGCATATCCTATGGGATTTTTAAGGAGAAAGGAGATGGATTTGTATAAGAAACCTAAAAACATTGCGATCATAGTACTCGTTGTCTTATTGGCAATGATTCTCATTCAAAACACCCAAGTGATTACTTTAAAGTTTCTCTTTTGGGAAATAAGCATGTCAAAGATCGTTTTTATACCTTCAACATTGGCCATAGGAGCGATTATCGGATTCGTTGTTACAAAATTGTTCAGCAGAAAAAAGAGTTGACACTTAAATTACCTGTATCATTTTAGCGTTATGAAATAGAAGGCTATCATCAAGCTTCAACGACGGTCAAATTTTAATGCGTGGATTGTCTGAGCGTCTAACTGAGCGTTAAGAAAGAACAGGGGATAAACCCACCTATTATATCTGGAATAGGTCATAATGGAGCTACTGAATTGAATAGTTATATACTGTTCTTTCTTTACGCTTACTTGGATGCGAGTTTTACACGGATTAAAATTTGATTGCCGCTTTTTGCAACTCTTTTCAAAAAGCTAAACTGTTACAATTACCTTAATTGAGACCCTTTTATTAGAATTCAAATGAAAGAGCGCGCGATTAAACTGAAGTATGGTAAGAAAAATCTTTCTTTCCATATCCATTCTGAAAACCTATTGGGGGTTATTAAATCAGAAGAAGTTCCAATTCCGAAAGATACGGATAGACTTATTAAATCGGCATTGAACGCCCCTTTCAATGGTCCCCCTTTTGATTATTTTTTCCAAAAAGGAGAGAGGGTAACTGTAATTGTCTCCGATGTCACCCGTTACACAGCATCTCATATATTCCTTCCCATCCTCATTGATAGGTTGAATAATGCGGGTATAAACTATGACGATATCAGGGTCGTTGTTGCCCTGGGAATCCATCGGCAGCAGTCACCCAAGGAACTCAGAATGATCGTTGGAGATGAAGTTTATAAAAAAGTCAGAGTATATAATCATAATGCGTTTGATTCAAAGCGTCTTACTTATTTAGGTAGAACCGATAGCGGTATAAAAGTTGAAATAAACACTCTGGTGGCTGATAGTGATAAAATCCTTTTGACCGGAAGTATAGGTTTTCATTATCTGGCCGGTTTTGGAGGGGGCAGGAAGAGCATATTGCCTGGCGTAGCTTCGTTTGATAGCTGTGTGGATGCACACCTTCTGGTTTTAAACCCGCCGAAACTCGGAGGAAGGCATCCGATGGCAACAACTGGTGTGTTAAACGGCAATCCGTTTCATGAGCTTATGATTGAGGCTTGTGAGATGTTATGCCCTAAGTTTCTCTTCAATACAATCCTTTCCTCAAATAGAGAGATTTTGAAAATTGTCTCAGGGGATTATGTATCAGCCCATTTGCAAGGGTGTGACTTTCTTTTAGATAATTTTAGCCCTGAACTTGAGGAAAAGGCCGATCTTATTATCGTAAGCAGCGGTGGCTTCCCCAAGGATATCAACTTTATTCAGGCCCATAAGAGCATCGATCATTCGATAAATGCCCTTAAAGAAAATGGTGTGATGATCGTTCTTGCAAGATGTCAAGAGGGCTTTGGCAATCCGACCTTCCTTGATTGGTTTCAATATGATGATTTAATGGATTTTGAAAGGGCATTAAGAAAAAACTTTGAAATCAACGGCCAGACAGCTTACTCTACTTTAATAAAGGCAAAGAGGGCAAGGATTATCATTGTCTCTGAACTGGATGATGAGGATGTAAAGAGAATGTCCATGGTTCCGGCAGATACAATCGACCAGGCGCTATCTATAGCGTATGATATACTGGGAGATAAGCCTTCTACATATGTTATCCCTGATGGAGGGTTTGTATTTCCAAGAGTAACCCCGAATAAAGGATAGATGATAGAAAGAAGCGTCGTAAATAAGATAAAAAGAATCGTAGGGGAGGAAAACGTTTATTCTGAATTGGAAGAGAGGATTTGTTATAGTTACGATGCTACCAATGAGAGGTATCTTCCTGATCTGGTTGTATTTCCTGCAAATGCCCCTGAGATATCCGAGATTTTTAAGATTGCAAATCATAAGGGTTTTCCCGTAATCCCCAGAGGCGCTGGATCAGGATTTTCTGGAGGAAGCCTCCCTGTGGAAGGAGGTTTAGTTCTTTGTATGGCCAGATTCAACAGGATTCTATCCATTGATTCAGAAAATCTTATCGCCTTTGTAGAACCCGGGGTGATAACCGGTCATTTTCAGAAAGAAGTGGAAAAACAAGGTCTCTTCTATCCCCCAGATCCTGCCAGTTTAAGTTTCTCAACGATAGGTGGGAATGTGGCTGAGTGTGCAGGTGGCCCAAAGGCAATTAAATACGGTGTGACCAAAGACTATGTTATCGGCCTGGAGGTGGTTTTACCTACGTCAGAGATTATTTCAACAGGAGTTCAAACAGTAAAAGGTGTTGTTGGTTATGATCTTACAAAGCTAATGGTCGGCTCAGAAGGTACGCTTGGAATTATTACCAGGATAATCGTTAAGTTACTCCCAAAACCCGAATCAAAGAAGACGATCATGGGGATTTACCCCAAACTCGATGATGCAGCGAAGACGGTTTCCGATATAATCGCTTCGAAGATTGTCCCTGCTGCCCTTGAATTCATGGATCAAAATTCCATTGTTTGCGTGGAAGATTTTCTGGGGATTGGTTTGCCTATTGATGCGGATGCGATTCTGCTTATAGAAGTAGATGGCGATTGCGATATAGTAAACAAGGAAGCTTCTAAGATTCAACAGATATGCCTTACAAACAAAGCGGACAGGGTAGAAATCGCTGAAGATAAGGAGAGTGAGGAGAACCTTTGGAGGGCAAGAAGGGCAATCTCTCCTTCTTTATATAAAGTAAGCCCTTCAAAGATCAACGAAGATATTACAGTTCCCCGAAGTAAGATACCGGATATTTTGAGGACAATCAATGGTATTGCAAAGAGATACAGCTTAAAGATAGTTAATTTCGGACATGCCGGAGATGGTAATATCCACGTGAATATAATGATAGACAAAAACAGTGAACAAGAGGTGGATCGGGCAAATAAAGCGGTAAAAGAAATCTTTCAAGCCACTTTGGATCTGGGGGGAACCCTGTCCGGCGAGCATGGAATTGGCATTACAAAAGCCCCTTATATAAATATGGAACTGGGGGATTTGGGGGTTCAGGTAATGAAGAAGATTAAGCAAATATTCGACCCAAATAATATACTCAATCCAGGGAAAATATTTCAAGGTTAATTGTTATCATTTAATACCTCTTCTACTTTATCTAGTAAATCAAATACCTTGAAAGGCTTTTGGAGGGCACCGTTGACTTGAATTCTCTTAAGTTCTTTTGAGTGTTTTCCGATATCATAGCCTGTTATTACAATTGTTTTAATCTCTCCTCTGGCTATCTTAAGCTTTTCTATCGTTTCCAATCCATCCATACCAGGCAGACCAATATCTACAATATAGAGATCATACCTTTTATCCTTTTCCAAAGCTTTAAAACCATCTTTGACGATTTCAACTGCATAATCACCCAGGATCTCACAGTAGAGTCTTCCTAGATATTCCTCATCTTCTATTATCAGGATACTTGGTGTCTTCATCTTTGCGCTTTTTAAGGTTCATATTTTTCTATTCGTAATTGTTTAACTATCTTAAGTAGCTATTGAGATTTTATGATTTGAATAATCTTTTCCTCAGGATTTGAGTTATTTTGTTAAAGACCATCCAAATCATTATTTGGCTAAACAGTTACGAATTTTTTCATTTCTCAGGCTAAACTATTTAAAGAGTAACAATTCAACCATTTCACAGATAATATGACCGACTGTAATATGGACTTCCTGTATGCGAGGAGTGCTGTTAGAGGGTACATTTAATGAGATATCTACAATATTGGCAATCTTTCCCCCGTCTTTACCGGTCATTCCGACTGTCTTTATACCCAATTTCTTCCCGGTATGTAATGCCTTGATGACATTTTCAGAATCTCCGCTTGTGCTGAGCCCAAAAGCGACATCGCCCTCTTTACCCAGAGCCTTTATCTGTTTGGAAAATATATGAGAGAAATCCGAGTCATTGGATATACTTGTAATTACAGATGTATCTGTAGTCAACGCAATGGCAGGTAGAGGAGGCCTATCGATTACAAAACGGTTTATAAACTCAGCAGCAATATGCTGGGCATCAGCAGCACTTCCCCCGTTGCCAAACAGGATAATCTTGTTTCCCTGGTTTATAGCATCAGTAACTGTTTCCACTGTCTTGATGATCTCGTCGATATTTTTTTTTGCAAACATTACTTTTAAATCAGCGCTTTCCAAAAAACTCTGGATAATTTTATCCTTCATATATGTCTCTCTGTCATGCCTTTATGAAACAAAACGATTTTTTTGAGATTAAACCGTATAGACCTTCCATGTCAAGCAAATTTAGCCCTATTAAAAAATGGATCCAATAGAAAAATTTATCCACAATATCAAATTGTTGGTCTTCCCCATCTTGACAAAGCAAAAGATAAGATAACTGTTTCGCCAGATAATGATTTGTATGGTCTTTGACGAACATTTTTGAGTTATTTTGTTGAAGATTCAAGGTGACTCAAATCGTGAGGAAAAGACGATTCAAATCATAAAATCTCGTTAGCTCCTTAAGATGGCTAAACAATCACAAGATAAGCATTTTCAAGTGATTGAGCCCTAATGGAGAGTTTTAAATATTCGTAACAGTTTAGCTTTTTGAAATTTGATTGCCGTTGAAGCTTGGCGAGTGCTTTTTGTTTCATAAGGCTAAAATAGTACAAATATTCTTATCGCAACTCTAAAACTCCCTCGTGCACTTTCCTCTTTTGTGGAGGGGCACTAACTAATCATGATATCTATGGAAATTTTAATTTGATGGTTAAAAAAGGTTTGCAATTTCTGTGTAATTAAGTTATAAGCTAAGCTTGTTAATTATTGGGTTATTGCTCAAATCCTTTTTTGCTTTGCCCAGATAAATTTCTTGATAAATCCATTGTTCGTTCCAGTCGTTTTCAAAACTCTCTCTGTGGGCTCAAGGAATTGAGATTTATCTAAGAGAAAGTGTTTTGATGATTTTGTATAATAATTTTTGTTTGGGTAAAATGGCCTTTTATGGATGGATACGAAAAAGTTTAATAATAAGGTAGACCACAATCTGAATTTGCAGGGTGAATTAGGTGTTTTGCGGGAAAAAATAGACCAGATCGATACAGAAATCCTCGATTTGCTCAATGAAAGAGCAAAAAAAGCAATCAAAATCGCAAAAACCAAAATCGCAAATAAGATGGAATTTTATGCACCAGATAGAGAGCTCAAGATTTATGAGAGACTTGTAAATATAAACAAAGGTCCTTTTCCAGACAGAGCGATTAAGCCTGTCTTCAAAGAGATAATCTCTGCTTCTTTATCCCTTGAGAAACCTATTCATGTTGCATACTTAGGTCCAAAAGCAACATTTACCCACCTTGCGAGTATCAGTCATTTTGGTCAGTCATCCAATTTTGTTCAGAAAAGAAATATCCCTGAAATTTTCTCTGAAGTGGAAAGGGACAGGGTCGATTTTGGAGTTGTCCCTATAGAGAATTCGACAGAAGGGGTGGTCAGCAACACCCTGGACATGTTTATAGAATCAAACCTGAAAATATGCGCAGAAATTTTACTAGAGATATCTCATCACCTCATGTCAAAGACAGGCAAGATGGAGGACATTGAGAAAGTATACTCCCATCCTCATGCGATCGCCCAATGTAGAAACTGGCTGGATCGTAACCTTCCAAATATACCTATTATCGATGTAGCAAGCACCGCTTTAGCAGCTAAGAGTGCATCAGATGACCATTCAGTAGCTGCAATTGCCAGCGAGTATGCTGCATCTTGCTATGATTTAAAAATAGTAAAGAGAAAGACAGAGGATAATATCAACAATTTCACCAGATTTTTAGTGATTGGCAAAAGAGAGCCTGAAAAAAGCGGTAATGATAAAATATCGATTATGTTTTCCATTAAGGATGAGGTCGGGATTTTATATAGAATGCTTGAACCCTTTGCAAAAAACAATGTGAATCTAACGAAGATTGAATCTAGACCTCTCAAGAAAAAAGCCTGGGAATATATGTTCTTCTTGGACTTAGAGGGTCACATATCTGATAAAAATGTGAAAAAGGCATTAGAAGAATTGGATAAAAAATCTCTGTTTTTAAAGGTGTTGGGTTCCTATCCAAGGAGCAATTGAAAAAGAAGGGAATCGTAAAAGCAAATCGTCAATTTAATAGGAAGGAATTTACAAAAAAGTGACGCCACTCTTTAATAAGGTTGCAATCATTGGGGTTGGGTTAATCGGAGGCTCACTGGCTAAGGCTGCTAAACGAAAAAACCTTTTTAAAGATGTCGTTGGAATAGCCAGAAATGAAAGAAATCTCAAAAAGGGGATTGAGTTAGGAGCAATCGATAGTTATACTACGCATCTGACTGAAGGTCTTATCGATGCAGAACTGGTAATTGTAGCTACCCCTTCAGGAGTCATTGTAGATCTAATAAGAAAGATAGTCCCCCATGTCCCAAATGGGTGTATTATTACGGATGTAGGGAGTATAAAGAGAGACATCGTAAAAGGGGTTGAAGGATTTATCCCTGATAATGTATTTTTCATTGGCGGTCATCCTATTGCAGGAAAGGAAGACTCCGGGATTGATGCTGCCTGCTCTTCGCTATTTGTAGGACATAAATGTATACTTACTCCTACTTCTAAGACCGATCCAAATGCCCTTCAAAGAATAAAAACCATGTGGGAGAAAGTTGGGTCTATTGTGATGCTAATGGATATGGCGGAGCATGATGAGATATTCGCTGCAGTGAGTCATTTACCCCATATTGTTGCTTTTTCTCTAATAAACGCCATAATTCGTATGGAGGATATAAGAGAGGATATACTAAACTATTCTGCTGGTGGTCTTAAGGACTTTACTCGTGTGGCAGCCAGTGACCCGGTCATGTGGAGAGATATTTCTATGATGAACAAGGACAATATACTGAACAGCATATCTCATTTTCTGTCATCACTGGAAGACATAAAGAGGGCGATCGTACAAGGGGATTCTGAGAAATTGGTATTTGAATTTGAAAAGTCGAAGGCATTGAGAATATCTTTGTAAAACAATTAGTTAGTGTCATATCATCTATGTAATATCACGAAGATGACCGTCATTCCCGCGGAAGCGGGAATCCAGAAGCGCCGAAGTAGCCAGAAATATCGGATTCCCACTCCCCGATCGGAGTCGAGGACAAGCTTCGTGGGAATGACGACTGCCTGATACGACATTTCATGCTTGACGTGACACTAACCAAATTAGGCTTATATTGAAAAAGATAGTTATCGAAAGAAAAGGAAGCTTAAAAGGAGAGGTTACAATACCTGGTGATAAGTCTATATCTCACCGGGCTGTTATTATTGGCTCATTGGCAAAAGGAAAGACTCGTATAAAGGGGCTTTCAAAAGGCGAAGACAATTTGAGAACCATTAATGCCTTTAAATTGATGGGCATTAAAATTAAAAAGACCGATAACGGTGAGTTAACAGTACATGGCAGAGGTCTACACGGTTTGACTGAACCTGAAAATGTTATCAATGCCGGCAATTCTGGGACCACGATGCGGCTTTTAACCGGCCTGCTGAGTGGGCAAGAGTTTTTCTCTGTAATTAATGGGGACAGGTACCTTCGGAAAAGACCCATGAAGAGAGTTATTTCCCCTCTTAGCAAAATGGGTGCAAATATCTGGGGGAGAGAAGATGGAAAGTTTGCCCCTCTTTGTATTAATGGGACAAGGTTAAATCCTATAGAGTATGAGTCCCCTATTGCAAGTGCTCAGGTTAAGTCGGCCATTCTTTTTGCAGGACTTTATGTGGATGGTGTTACAAAAGTGAGTGAACCTTGGTTATCCAGAGATCATACTGAGCGAATGCTGAAGCGGTTCGGCGCGACTTTAGAGAGAAAAGGTAATTCAGTCAGTTTATGCGGCGGATCAGAACTTGAACCGAGGGATATTGAGATTCCTGGAGATATATCATCCGCGGCTTTTTTTATTGTTGCTGCATTGATTGTTCCAGATTCAGAAGTCTTATTAAGAAACGTTGGGGCAAATCCAAGCAGGAACGGCGTATTAGAGATATTGAGAAAGATGGGAGGGGACATCCAAATATTAAACGAAGATGAGGCAGGTGGAGAGCCTGTAATTGATATATTGGTTAAAAGCAGTTGTCTCAAAGGCGTTACGATTGGAGGTGCCCTCATACCCAAAACCATAGATGAGTTTCCTATCTTGTCCGTAGCAGCATCAGTAGCAAAAGGGGAAACAGTCATAAAAGATGCACTGGAACTAAGGGTAAAGGAGACTGACCGGATCAAGGCTATGGCCAGTGAATTAAGGAAGTTTGGGGTAGATGTGGAGGAGTTCGATGATGGTATGATAATATCAGGAAATAATCATTTAGAGGGATGTGAATGCCAGAGTTTCGGAGATCATCGAGTTGCCATGTCCCTGATCGTTGCTGGTCTTAGAGCATCAGGTAGAACTGTTGTAAAAGATACGTCCTGCATCGATACTTCTTTCCCTGGATTTAAAGATAAACTCTTTTCTATCGTACACTGAATTGCATTAAACAGTTGCAAAATTTTCTAAATAGTGATTAATATGAATAAGAGATTAATCATTGCTATAGATGGCCCATCGGGTGCAGGGAAAAGTACAATAAGTAAGATACTGGCAGAAAGGTTGAATTATACATATATCGATACCGGGGCTATGTATCGAGCTGTTGCCTATAGTGCGCTTAGGAGAAATATTGATATCGAAGATGAAGATGCGCTTTTTAGGATGTGCGCAGATGTTGACATATCTTTTTACAAAAAAAACGGTTCTATAAGGGTTATGCTAGACAGTAATGACATTACACAGGGTATAAGATCTCCTGGTTTAAGTCTGTTGGCATCGGATGTTTCTGCAAAAAAGGTTGTAAGGGACGCTTTACTTCAAATACAGAGAAAAATGGGAGAAAGTGGTGGAGTTGTCATGGAAGGAAGGGATATCGGAACCGTGGTATTCCCTGATGCAGATATCAAGATATATCTAGATGCCATTGTGGAAGAAAGAGGGAGGAGAAGATACGAAGAGCTGATAGCAAAGGGAGAGGATGTTAACTTAAAAGATATAACAAAGGAAATAATATTCAGAGATCGTAACGACAGTTCAAGAGAACTCGCACCTTTGAAACCGGCCAGAGGTGCTTATCATATTGATTCTACGAATATCACCATAGAAGAAGTAATAAAGAAAATATTAGGGATCATAGGAGCGTTTGAGGGGTATTAACAAAAAATAATTTAGGAGGATTGTCTTTTAATGGAGGAAAAAATCGATAACAAAACAATAAATGATGAGGAGCCTAATCCAAATAGCGAGGAGGAGGATGCATTCTCAACGTTTAATAGCGAGGAAGATGATAAAGAAATAGAGATGGAGCAGTTCTATGAAAGCAGTTTGAGTAAGTTGCAAGAAGGAGAACTGGTAAACGGAACGGTCGTTCAGATTACCAAAGACCATATAATGATAGATGTGGGTTATAAGTCTGAAGGACAGGTATCCGCCTCGGAATTCAAGGATGAAAATGGCGAGATTAACATCGTGGTAGGGGATGAAGTAGAGGTCTTGTTCGAGAGAAGAGAGAATGAAGACGGGATTGTAGTTCTATCCAAAGATAAAGCGGATAGTCTGAAAGTATGGAATGAGATCAGTAGAACATACAATGAGGATGATGTAATTGAGGGTACGATCGTCTCCAGGATAAAAGGTGGGTTAGCTGTTGATATTGGAGTTAGGGCATTTTTGCCCGGCTCCCAGGTTGACATACGTCCAGTTAGGAATTTAGACGACTTAATCGGAAATACGTTTAAGTTTAAAATATTAAAATTCAATAAAAAGCAAAGGAATATCGTTCTTTCAAGGAGAGCTATCTTTGAAAAAGAAAGAGAAGATTTGAGAGAGGAGACCCTAAAGACCCTGGAAGAGGGACAAATCGTTGAAGGCCTTGTAAAGAATATTACAGATTATGGTGTCTTTGTCGATTTAGGAGGGGTTGACGGGCTGTTACACATTACGGATTTATCCTGGGGCAGGGTGAAACACCCCCAGGATATATGCTCAATTGGAGATAGAATAAAGGTTAAAGTCATAAAGTATGATAAGGAAAACCAAAGGGTGTCTTTGGGGTTGAAGCAGATCACAGATGACCCATGG
This sequence comes from Deltaproteobacteria bacterium, assembly GCA_030623035.1. Taxonomy (GTDB): domain Bacteria; phylum Desulfobacterota; class UBA8473; order UBA8473; family UBA8473; genus JAUXFK01. Next base: position 35,395 of record JAUXFK010000001.1, read on the forward strand.
AGCAATACCGAGGAAAAGTACCCAATCGGTTCGAGGGTTACGGGAAAGGTTGTGAGTCTCACGGATTATGGTGCCTTTATTCGATTAGAAGAGGGGATTGAAGGTTTAATCCACATATCTGAAATGTCATGGACCCAAAAAATCAGGCACCCATCAAAGATTGTGTCTTTGGATGACACCGTTGAAGCTGTAGTCTTGGATATTGATACATCTAAAAAGAGGATATCACTGGGTTTAAAACAGGTAGAATCGAACCCCTGGGATATCGTTAAAGAAAAATATCCGGTAGGTACAAGGATCGAAGGTATAATCAAGAACGTGATGGATTTTGGTCTTTTTATAGGTATAGAGGAAGGTATCGACGGTTTGGTTCATGTATCGGATATATCCTGGAAGCAGAAGATCAAAAACCCATCGGAATTATATCAAAAAGGCCAGCGCATAGAGGCTGTTGTTTTGAATATTGACCAGGAAAATGAAAGGTTTTCCCTGGGCATTAAACAGCTTGAGGCAGACCCCTGGGATACGATTTCTGAAAGGTATAAAGTGGGTCAGGTTGTATTTGGAAGTGTTACCAATGTTACAGATTTTGGTATATTTGTTGAATTAGAAGAGGGGATCGAAGGTTTGGTCCATGTCTCAGAGATTCGTAAGGAAAAAGTAGAAAGTCCCGCTGAATTTGCAAAAGTAGGAGAAAAAATAAGTGCTTTAATAATAAATATTTTGGAGAAAGAAAGGAAGATTGGGCTAAGCATTAAGCAGTTGGATGAAACTTCTGAAAAAGTAGCGATTCAAAAAATATTGAATAATCAAAACAGTGCTACCTCCAATTTGGGAGAATTGATTAAAGAAGAACTGGAACAAAAAGCAGAACGCGAAACATAAAATGAAAAGGAATCCTGTATTAATCGGTCTTACAGTTGTTGCAATACTACTTGTCGTCTTTTTTGTGTCTATCTTCACCTTAACGGGCACAACAAAAGGGGGTTTCCCTTTTGTTATAGACGAAAAGATTGCTGTAGTGAACATTGAGGGGCCTATTAAAGACTCAAGAACCGTCATAGATCAACTCTTGATGTTCAAAAAGGATAGTGAGGTTAAGGCAATTGTGCTGAGGATCGATTCTCCAGGAGGTGGTATTGGCCCGACCCAGGAAATCTATGAAGAAGTAAAGAAGATTAGGAATAAAGGTAACAAAAGAGTATTTGCCTCTATGGGGTCAGTTGCGGCTTCAGGTGGCTATTATATTGCTTGCGCTGCGGAAAAGATCGTTGCAAATCCCGGGACGATTACTGGAAGCATTGGTGTAATCATTGAGTTTACAAATGTGGAAGAACTCATGAGAAAGATTGGACTCAAGAGTGTCTTGATTAAAAGCGGTGAGTTTAAGGATGTAATGTCTCCTTTTAAGACCATGACCGATGAAGAGAGAACTATGCTCCAGGGAGTTATCGATAGTGTTCACAATCAGTTTATAGAAGCGGTCACAAGTAGTAGGAAATTAAAAAGAGAAGATGTCGTTAAGATCGCAGATGGAAGGATATTTTCAGGAGAGCAGGCAAAGGAATTGGGCTTAATAGATTCTTTCGGTACATTACAGGATACCATATCAATGGCAGCTGAATATACTGGTATTAAGGGTGAGCCAAAGGTGGTTTACCCGCCTCAAAAGGGGTTTTCATTACTTGATTTTCTTTTTAAGCATCTATCCGGTCGTTTTATTGATTATATCAATAATGAAACATATAGATTTAATTACCAGTTTGTGCCGAATCGATGAAGGCTGTTTTATAATGTATCCTTTTGGAAAAAAGCAGGTTTTTCAGATGGTGATTCTTTTTTTTATCTGATCAATCACATTACTATGAAAGGGAAGCTGTATGACAAAGAGTGAACTGATTAAGTTGGTATCCGAAAAGTTAACGAACATCACCAAGAAAGATATGAAAGTTATAGTAGATATTATCTTTGATAGTATGATCGATGCTTTAAAAAGTGGTGAAAGGATCGAGATTCGTGGTTTTGGAAGCTTTAAAATAAAGGACAGAGATGCAAGATGCGGGAGGAATCCCAAGACCGGAGATCTTGTAAGTATCCCCAACACGAAGACCCTTTATTTTAAAGCAGGTAAAGAGTTAAAAGAAAGGGTGGATTATTAAAGAGATAATATAAAGAATCTATATTTTGGTTTTGGTCATTATGTTTAAAGAAGTAATTAAAGGCTTGCCGGTTTACGCTCTTATCGATTTCTTCATTAATCTATTTCCCCTCAAGAAGCATTCTACTTTTTCCCACACTTAATTTTTATACCGTTTGACCTGGATAAAAAGATTTCCTTGAGAAAACCAGCCAGGAGATTTGATGCAGGGGATTTTTTTGAGGATGAACAATACAAATAGGATATGAAACAATGACAAGGCTCGCATCTATTGATATAGGTACAAATACAATACGTCTTTTAATCGCTGATATAGAAACTAACGGCGAGTTTAAGAGAATATTACAAAGAATGGAAATCACACGGCTCGGGGAGAATTTCGTAAAAGGAAGGGGGATATTGCAGGATGCAATCAAAAGGAGTATTGAGGTTTTAGAGGAATATTCGAATTTAATAAAAAAGTACAATGCAAAAAAGACATTCGCTGTTGCTACCAGCGTATTTAGAGAAGCAAACAATAGCGATGGATTTCTAAAGAGGGCTTATAAGAGCACTGGTTTGGAAATAAGGGTTATCTCAGGAATAGAAGAAGCCAGAATCGGTTTTCTCGGTATTGTTTCGGTCATGGGCAGTCTCATAGACAAGACTTTGGTTATAGATGTCGGAGGAGGAAGTACGGAATTTCTTATAGCAAAAGGGGAAAGCCCAATAACAGCTTTCAGTTTAGACCTCGGAGCTGTGTACCTGACCGAAAGGTTTATACAGTCTGATCCTCCAACCCCATCAGAGCTGGAAAACATGAGGGATTTCATCGATAAAAGCTTATCTTCTATTGCTGAATACATACCTGAAACATGGATCGGTTCCTCCACTTTTAATTTGGTTGGAACTGCTGGAACAGTCACGACCCTGGCTGCATTGGATCAAGAGATGAGAACCTATGATCCAGACAGAATTAATGGTTATCTTTTAACCAGGGAATCGATAAATCGTATATACAACATGCTAGTAAGGCTTCCCCTTAAAAAACGACGTATTCTCAACGGGTTAGAAAGAGGAAGGGAGGATATAATCATAGCAGGCACGGTTATTGTCCTGGGAGTGATGGATACCTTTAGGTTTGATGAACTAAAGGTCAGTGATGCAGGCCTGCTAGAGGGAATCATCATAGATGCCTATGAAAAAGCTGAAGGGTCGCTATGAGATTCGGCTGCACCCATGACATCCCCTTTGTTTATCTATTGTAAATACTCAGGCTACATTGACTCTGAAGACTGTCATGGGCTCAACCGGGGCTTCTTTTATTTTTTCTTCCTCTGTGCGAATGTCTTCATCCTCTGTTCCATATCAGGGTATGTGAAAGTAGCGGCAAGTTCTTTTTCCAACTTGAGACCGGATGCCAGGTCAACCTCCATCCCTTTATTTATACATTCCTTCAAAAGGCCAATCGCGGGAAGGCTATTGTCCAGCATCTTCTGTGCCATCTCCAGAGCTGTCTCATTAAGCTTTTCCGGCGTAACCACCTTATTGACCAGACCGATGCGTTCTGCCTCTTTTGCACTGATCAAATCGCAGGTAAAAAATATCTCTTTGGCCTTCATCATCCCAACTATACGGGGTAATCGCTGTGTACCTCCCCCGTTCATTACCAGTCCGAGGCTGGCATGGGTATCGCCCAGAAGAGCATTCTCAGAGGCGACTATCAGATCACAGGTTAGTACCAGCTCAAAGGCACCGGCAATGCAATGGCCGTTAACTGCCGCAATTATAGGTTTATTTATCGTTTCGATTATTTCAAAGATATCCTCCAGATTTGCATCTGAACTCTCTTTTCCCCTCTTGCGAAGTTCTGCTAAAAACTTGAAATCTGCCCCTGCTGAAAAGGCCTTACCTGCACCTGTAATAATTCCCACTCCTATCGTTTTATCTTCCTTTATCTCATTGAAGGCAGAAGCGATTTCTGAGAAGGTGGGGCCATCAAGTGCATTCATCACTTGTGGCCGATTGATGGTTATCTTTGCAATTCCATCCTTGTTTTCAAAGATTATGTTTTTATAATCCATTTTTCATCTCCTTTGATGATTATAAAGTTAACTCTAAAGAATAGACTCCCTATTTATGGTAGGTTACAGATTTGACAGTTAGATAGGGCATAGATTTTCTTGGAATTGGCCATTGATCTTTTTCTTTTATTTTATTAAATCCTTTAATTTCAATTGGTTAGTATTCAGAGATATAGTTATAATCATTTCTCCTTTTGTAACTGTTTAACCAAATAATGATTTGGATGGTCTTTGACGAGCATTTTTGAGTTATTTTGTTAAAGATGTCTTTCCCTGTTTGTAGACATCTGTTGAATTCGTTGGCGATATGTATGCTTCATCCAAGGCGACATAGAGCTTGCCTCGCCTGAACGAGAGCGATAGCGGGAGAAGGCCTGGACTTCCGTGCAAGACCGCCTGGCGTAGCATTCAGTACGATCGTGCTGGAGCAGGTGTTAACCCTGGAACTTCGATCCTGATTAGTTACAAATATCCAAGAGACCTTGCCGTTTTAGGTTACTATGATACAGGAAAATTTTTGTTATAACAGGCCACAGGCATGTCGTTTGCGACAGCCGCCAAACATTTATTGCAGGAAACGCAGGATACGGCTTCAGTTTTGCCCTCTTTGATCTCTTTTACCAGTAGAGGTTGTCTTATGAACGGACGACTCATAGAGATAAAATCCGCATATCCTTTCTCAAGCACCTCCTCCATATGGGAAACCCTTCGCAATCCACCAACAACGAATAAAGGGACTTCTCCCAATACGGGTTTAATCATCTTCGCAGCCTCGATATTGTATCCCTCCTGAAGGTCAAACTTCCCCATCATCCTTTTCAGCATGATTCTTGCCAGATGCTTCTTCCACCAGGGCAAGTTCAACACCAACTCTTTTACAGGGACATCACCCCGCATGACATTGAATACAGAGTAGCTCAGCACACCGCAGCTCACCTCTATTCCGTTTATTCCTAAAGACTTTAACCTCTTTGCATATTCTTTGGCCAAATCAGGGGTAATCCCTTTCTTTGGAGTATAATCTTGCGTGTTGAGCTTTATAAGAATGGGCATGCCTTTGGGTATTTTTTTTCTGATCTCCAGGATGACTTCTTTTAAAAAGAGAAATCGATTTTCATCTGATCCTCCCCACGCATCGTTCCTATGGTTGAAGAAGGGTGAGAGAAACTGGTTGATCAGATAACCATGGGCGCCGTGTAGTTGAACCCCGTCTGCACCTGCTAGAGCAGCTCGCTTGGCTGCACTTCCGAAGGATTCGATTATCTCCTGGATATCCCCTTCACTCATTTCCCTGGGTTTTACGAGTAACATAGGGTCTCTGCCCTTCTTTGAGGGTGCCATGGGAGTTTGACCAATGATTTCTTTGGTTGTCTGCCTGCCCGAATGTACAAGCTGAAATACGATCTTGCCTCCATATTGATGAACCGTGTTTACCAGTTTTTGTAACCCATCTATCATCTCATCGCTGTGTATCCCTGTCTGATATTTTGCTGCACGGCCCAACGGATGGACGTAAAGGTATCCTGGAATAATCAGACCTATCTCTCCTTTGGCCAGCCTCTCGTACCTTCTGATCATACGATCTGTTACCAAACCGGTTTCACCTGCCATACACTCGTGTGTTGCAGAATGAACGAATCGATTGTTTATCTGTAAATCTCCGATCCTCATTGGCGTAAAGAGAAGGGACACATTACACCTCCTTTCTTTTTTACATCATCGGGTTATCGCCTCTTTTTCCCTTCGGTTATTCTTTCCTCTTTTTAATCCTTCCTTACATCAAGGGAGTCCCTCAACCCGTCTCCAAGAAAGTTGAATCCCAGAACGACGATCATAATAGCCAATCCCGGGAATGTGGTCATATGAGGGGCAACCAGGAGAAACTGTCTTCCCTCATTCAGCATACTTCCCCAGCTTGGTGTTGGAGGCTGGGTTCCAAGTCCCAGGAAGCTTAAACTCGCCTCAGCCAATATAACACTTGCTATCCCAAAGGTAGCTTCAACAATCAAAGGAGAAAGGATATTTGGCAGGATATGGTGCGTTATTATCCTGACCGGATTGGCCCCCAAGGCCCTGGCTGCAACAACATATTCCCGTTCTTTTACGGTAAGTATCTGGCCTCTTACAATTCTGGCATAACCTACCCATCCTGTTATACAGAGGGCCAATACGATATTATTGAGACTTGGGCCAAGAACGGCAGTCATTGCAATGGCTAAAAGAATGCCGGGGAATGCCAGGAGGATATCAACAATCCTCATAAATAGCTCATCTATCCAGCCGGGATTATATCCCGCAATACAACCGATAAGCGTACCCAATAAAAGGGATATTCCGATTACAGAAATACCAACGAAGATAGAGATTCTAGAACCATAGATTATCCTGCTCAGGTTATCCCTTCCCAGTCCATCCTGTCCCAAAAGGTGTTGCTTACTGGGGGGGGTTAAGCCGCCTTCCAGGCTCTGTTCGCATGGGTCAAAAGGGGCTATATACGAAGCGAAAATAGCCACGAAAATCAGTGTACCAATAATACATGCGCCAAAAACGGCAAGTCTGTTTTGAAACATTCCTTTTAAGTCTTCTTTTATCTAAGTTTAATCCTTGGGTCGATATACGAATATGCAATATCTGTTATGAGATTTATCAACACATAGCTTATGGATATGGCAAGTACACACCCCTGTACCAGCGGATAATCCCTGGTGTTTATAGCCTGGATTAGTAATCTTCCTATCCCTGGCCAGGAGAATATGGTCTCTGTAATTATTGCCCCTGCCAACAGTGCACCAAACTGTAATCCAACGACTGTGATTACAGGAACGAGTGCGTTTTTTAAGGCATGCCTGAAGATAACCCTTAACTCAGATAAGCCCTTGGCCCTGGCAGTAACGATATACTCCTCGTTGATTACTTCCAGCATACTTGATCTGACCATCCTGGAGAGTATGGCAGACATCGCTGTTCCAAGTGTTATCGCAGGCAAAACAATACTTCGCAGTCCTTCATCGCCCGATATAGGAAACCAGCCCAGGTTTACGCAGAACAAAATCATCAGCAGTGGCCCTAACCAGAAATTGGGCATAGATACCCCTAAGAGTGCAAAGAACATTGAACAATTGTCCATAAAGGAATACTGTTTTACCGCAGAATAAATCCCAATTGGTAAAGATATGAGTAAGGCCAGTACCATCGCTGCAATGGTAAGTTTTATGGTTTCAGGATACCTCTTTAGTATCAAATGGATAACCGGCTTTTTATTATAGAGCGATTCCCCAAGATCACCTTTTATCGCACCTTTGATAAAAAGCATGTATTGAACGGCTAAAGGCTCATCAAGTCGGAGGGACTCTCTTAATTTTTCTTTATCTATAGCCCGGGCGTTTTCTCCAAGCATCAAATCAACAGGATCTCCAGGGATAAGATGGATAAGAAGAAAGACAAAAGTGAGAACTCCAAATACGACGGGAAAGAGAAGTAACATGCGTTTTATGATAAAATCTTTCATTACAAAACCATTAATCGTTTTCTATCCAGACATCTTTGAGGGAGAAAAAATCGCCAGCCGGATATACCACATAGCCATGGATAGATTTATTCATAACCGCTACATTTGTGCTATACCACAGGCTCACATATGGAATGTCCAAAGCCAGGATTTTTTGAATCTCACTGTAAATATTCTTCCTTCGGTTCATATCGAGCGTTATTCTGCCTTCTTCTATAAGCATGTTGACCCTTTTATTGATATACCTTCCACGGTTTGCACCTTGAGGAGGGATGCTGGAAGAATGGAATATGTAGTATAATACATCCGGGTCTGTAATACCGACCCATGAGAGGGTATAGAGTTGAAAATTTCCTGACTTTATATCTGAATAGAAAGTCCCCCATTCATAACTCTTAATGCTTATTTTAATTCCAACTTCTTTTAGTTGCTGTTGAATAATCTCTGCGATCCTCTTTCTAAGCTGATCCGTAGAAGTCTTAAATGTTAACTCAAACCGCATCTGAGGGCCATTACCATCTGTGTCTATTAACCCTGCCTGATCCAGGAGATTCCGTGCTTTTTCCTTATTATACTCGAAAACATTCACATTCTCCTCATAGGCCCAGTTATATGGAGAGAGAATTCCGCTCGCAGGGGTGGCCAATCCTTTTAATATATACCTTATAATTGCCTTTCTATCAATAGCATAGGCAATGGCCTCTCTAACCCTTTTATCTTTCAAGATGGCGTCTTTTAGGTTAAATCCAATGTACGAATACGTCGTTCCTGGTCTTTTGACGATCTTCAGGGAATCCTTTTTCTCTAAAAAAGGAAATAGATCAGGAGGAATATCGTTCTGCAGTAGATGAACATTTCCCTGATTTAATTCCAACAGTCTTACTGTACTATCTGGTATGATCTTAAAAATTATCCGCTCCAACTTCGGTCTGCCATCAAAATAATCCGCATTGGCATTAAGTACTATCCTCTCATCATGCAGAAACTCTGCCAGTTTAAAAGGGCCGGTCCCTACCGGAGTAATATTAAAGGAATCCTCAGATTTTTGCATATCATCCTTTGGGACAATCCCAATCACAGCCAGATTGATCAGGAAAGGGGCAAATGGCTCTTTCAAAATGAACTTAACAGTGTACTTATCCAGGATTACAATTGAATCGATCTTTTCAAAAGCGCCAAAGTGAGGGGATTTAAAAGCAGGATTCAGAATACAATCAAATGTATATTTAACGTCTTTGGAAGTAAGCTCTTTACCATCATGGAATTGAATCCCCTCTTTAAGATGAAATACATATGTAGTGTCGTTTGGGTTGGCAAAGCGTTTAATAATATTCGGTACAGGGTGAAACCGGGAATCCAGTTCAATTAAGGTGTTATATAATAATTGGGCTAAACGGTAGGAATTTGCATCCGTAGCATATCTTGGATCAAGATTGGTTGGGCTGCTCTCAAGACCTATCACGATTGTGTTACCTGTCGGTCTTGATTCCTTTATGCAGGCCATAAGAGTTATTGAAAGGAAGGTAAAGATAAAAAACTTGAAAATGCTTATCTTCCGCTTCGTCAAGATAGGTGCCCCAAAAATCCTGCTTAGGTTCACTTAAAAGGAAGTTTTGTTAAAGGTCAAGGAAGGTGGAGCCCCGATGCCTTCTTTATTACTTCCAGTGTAATCTCAGGCAGATCATAGCCTGCCAACTCTGAGAACATGACAGCCCGGGCATCAAGGACATCGGAGTTTGACCTTAATCTTCCGGATTTATATTTACAAAGAAAGTCTACAAGAACGTAGTGGTATTTTACTCGTTTGTCCTCACTTTTGATTATTGGGTCTACGACTTTTACGATTTGGAGGACATCTACATCGATATTCGTCTCTTCGTAGATCTCCCTTTTGACTGCTTCCTCCATGTTTTCGCCTAATTTCACTGCACCACCAGGGATACCCCATTTTCCATATCCTGGTTCTTTTCCTCTCTTCACCAATACGACCTTATCATCCCAAAAGACGACACCACCTACGCCCAGTATCGGGTAATCAGGGTATTCTCTTCTCATAGCAGCCCTTCTTTAGTTTACATATAGATATATTTGTAACAGTTTAGCTTTTTGAAATTTTAGTCACTAAAGCGGCAATCACATGATAACCCATGCAAAACTCGCGACAAAAAATTCTTTGATCGGTCATCAAAATGTTTTTTGTAAATAAATCCTGGCCCGTTGTTTCTCAGGATAAATTCATCGGAAGGTCTGCGATTTCAATTGTTTGAGGTTCTAACGTTCTTTGCCATATATTAATCAGAGCCAGTATAAATAACAGCAAGGATAAAGGTCGGTTCATTTCTGTTTGAGGTTACCAAATGGGGGATTTTTGAGAGATAATAGATCGTATCCCCTGTAGTTAAGATGTCTACTTTTTCTCCCAGTCTTACCTTCATTTCTCCGTCTAAAACAAAGAGAAACTCTTCCCCATCATGTGTTGACAGTTTTTGGTCGGGGGTTTCTGGTTCTAGCTTTACAATAAAGGATTCCATGTGTCTGTCCTTTACATCGGAGGCAAGAGATATATAAGTATAATTATGCCCTTCTTGCGATGTTGATCGCGAGATTACCTTCCTTTCATCATGCCGCACTATAGAGCAAGTTCTTTCTCCTTCTTCTGCTGTGAGTGTTCCAAAGACTGTTTTTAAGGACTTGGAAAGTTTTATTATCGTTCCGATCTGTGGGGAAACGGTTTGGTCTTCTATTTGGGATAGCAACTCAACGGGGAAACCCGTCTTCGTAGAAAGTTCTTCAAGGGATATCCCCTTTGTTTCTCTTATCCTCTTAATCCTCTCTCCAGCAGATTCAACGATATCCGGGCTTGTATAATCCTCGAAGTGTTCTGTTAACTCTTTTAAAAAGTGTTGGTATCTTTTGCTCTCTTCTCCTGGCATGGAAATCAATCTCCTAAAAGTTTATAATACGTAACAGTTTAGCTTTTTTAAATTTTAGTTGAAGCTGTTTTGATGCCGTCTATTTCATAAATCTAAAATGATACTATAATACGAATCATCTGTATCTTGTAACTGTTTAGCCAGATAATGACTTGGATAGTCAAAGACAATTCAAATAATAAAATCTTGAAAGCTTCTTAAGATGGCTAAACAATTACTGTATATTTTATTTAGTGTATTTGTTGAAGAAAGTCAATCAAATTCCTTATGGATATAAGGGGTAGCGACAATAAGCAATTGATTTCTTAAGTTTACTGATATATGTTATTCAAATAGAATTTGTCAACAACGAAAAGAATGGAGATACAAAATGAAGCTCAAAGACAACCTTTTCTACTATCCCTGGATGAATATGATGGAGAATAATTGTAATAGCTATTACCTGGGAGGAGATATCCCCACCCTTATTGATACAGGCCACAAGCATCGGGTAAATGACCTGTTATCCCAAATAAAAAGTGATGGAATAGATCCCAAAGGGATAAAATTGATCATCACAACACACGCCCATCCAGACCATTTCGAAGGGAACCAGCTTTTTGATCAGAATGGGGTCATGATAGCCATGCATAAACAAGAGGAAATGTTCATCAGCGAAATGGGGGAAAGCTTTTCCCGAATGTTAGGTATGAAGATGCCGGATATTAAGATAGATTTCTACCTTAAAGAAGGAAATCTCAAATTGGGTAAGGACGAGCTGCAAATCTATCATACGCCAGGTCATTCCCCGGGGTCTATATCTCTGTATTGGCCAGAAAAGAAGGCCCTTATAACTGGCGATGTGGTATTCAATCAAGGTGTTGGGAGGACGGATTTCCCTGGATGCAGTGGAAAATTATTAAAAGAGAGTATAGAGAGGTTATCCAGGTTAGATGTAGAGTACCTGCTGCCAGGTCATGGAGATATCATCTCCGGGAGAGATGAAGTAAGATCGAACTTTGATTCAATAAAGAGATCGATATTCCCCTATATCTAATTTCATGACAGACCCTAAGTTCTTTAATTTAAAAGAAGTATGCAACAGAACCCGATATAGAGAACCCTGAAACATCGATCAAACTATCGTTTGCCCTTACTCCTCCTATGTTTGGCGGGGTATAGTCGAATTCAATACCTCGATATAAAAAGTCAAAGCCGAGCTTGAACCGGGATTTCAGAATATACACGCCACAACCGGTCTCCCAACCGAGACCATCGTCAAATTCGCCGGGGATTTCGTCCCAATCGAAGGTTCCGTAAACCGCTCCCCCTTTCAAATAAGGGAAAATCGAGTCCGATACATCGATGGTTAATTCCGGGCCTATTGAAAGAAACATTGCATTGATCTCATCTGCGAATGCATATTCAAAGCTGCCGTACATATTAAAGTCCTTAAAAACCCTGATGCTAGAGACAAGTGCAGCCTGGGCCGTGTCACCTGTAAACGACCATGTCATGGTTCCGGATACTCGCTCTTCGGTTATTTCGAAGTCACTTGCAGCGCTTGAAGTAAAAGCACCGGCCTTCAGATACATGGAAAACAAACGATCTTTTTGCAAATCTCGTTGTTTCAAGATGCTTTTTATCGGCGTTTTTTCAACCGGCGAGATTTCCCCCTTTTCCGCTTCAGTAAGCTCTAGAGTATGTTGTGTTTTTTCGTTATATGCTTTGGCCTCAACTCTTTTATCTAAAGGCAGCAGATCTATTTTCTTTTCCCTTTGTTTTTTACCGGCTTTAATCGATAGAGGTTCCTTTCTTTCACGTTCAGCAGAGACTTTGCGTGAATCGGTTTCGGTTTGCAAATATTTATCTGTCTCAGTAGTGTCACGAGGGCTTGCTTCGGTTGTTTCTTGCATAGCAATTATGGAATAGTAAGATATAATCTTTTGTTGTTTCAATCTTATTGCATTTTGTTTTGCTTCTTTTTTCGAGTCAAACCTGCCAATATAAACCCTATACCATTTCCCCTTACCTGCTACGGATTCATACTGATGAAAGGCTTGCAAACCGCTCTTTTCTAATTTAGACACCTCAGATTCGGCATTTTTGTGATATTTATGCGAACTCACATGAATCGAATAAAAACTCCTGGGTATGTCTGCAGAAAATATGGAACCGGGGATTACGTGAAGTGTAATAATAATTAACAATACAATTGAGATTCTAAGGATATGTGTGATCTGAAACATGGAAATCAAATTATAGTTCGTATCCATCCACATATAGTCCTTTTGCAAAACAGGTGTGATCATAATAAGTAACTTTCATTATTTAGTGCCCATCCATAAATGGCCCTTTTGCCCAATCTCTGTGTCAGGCTCAGATTTTAATCCTCGAAATATCTCAATATATTCCTGTGGTTAAAATCTTCGCCTTCCTTGACCTTGAACA
>JAUXFK010000189.1 GCA_030623035.1 Deltaproteobacteria bacterium
CTGATCATCTTGTACATCCTGTCAAAAAAAGGAAATTCCTATACTATCAAGTTAGAAGAACTTTGGACTGTGTAGATAACAAGTTGTTGGGGGGTTTAAAAAAAGGCAGTCCCAGTGAGGTAAGAAATCTTTCAAACTCATATTCACCTGCTTCCCACAAATCGCATTCCTTCTATTTTTATCGATGGGACAACAGTACTTTCAGGCATAATAGGTACATAGCCGGCAGGGTCATGGATCAGTCTAAAAGGGGATAATTCGGTTACATGGCTAAATGCTTCCACTAAACTCTGTAAGTATCGCAAGTCAATAATTGGGTATTTGATTTCACCGTCCTCGATGAGAAAGGTTCCGTCTCTAGTCATTCCGGTAAGGATGGCCTCTTTGCGGTTAACAGTATTGTTATAGTGAAATCTGGATATATAGATGGTTCGGTCTTTTGAAGTCTTTATCATCTCTTCGAGCTTTGAGTTACCTCCTTCCATGAAAAGGTTTAAAGGCGTGGCCCCCATGCTTCTCATACCTGATAAAAGTGCGTGAGAGGTGCTTTGTTTACCCTCCCGTTTTTTACTAGAATTTCCTCTCGATTCTCAAAAGGAACTACCCTCACATCAGCGTAACTTGCTCCTTTTGACTGTGCAAAGTGTATCACCTTTTCAGTGAAATCCCGAAGTTCTTTCATATCTCGTAACAGTATAGCTTTTTGAAATTTTAGCTGCTTCAACGGTGGTCAAATTTTAATCCGTGCAACTGTTTGAGTATCTTAGTGAGCGTTAAGAAAGAACAGGGGGAAAAATGTGAGTTTTGCAGGGGTTAAAATTTGATTGCCGTTGAAGCTTGGTGATAGCTTTCTATTTCATAGCGCTAAAATTAAACCATATCTCTTATTCTACACCCCTTAAGTATTCTCCATATCTCACCAGATGACGTAATACCCTTGAGGCTCTTCTCGGATTTGGATAAACCGGAATACCCCTTTGCCGAAGGAGATCAAAACTTTCCGGCTCTGCAACAACGCGGGGCATTAGATTAACATAAACCAGGGGTTTCTGTAATTCATCCACCTTTTCCCTCATGAGCTTCACATTTTTCTCTTCCTGCTCCTTTAGGGATGCAATCATCTGCTCAAACTCCCCTGTATCTACAAAAGATAAATTGTTCAACATCGTTGAAAAATAAACACTTGCCCCTATACCCCCCAAAAGGACTGCAGCATCTATATTGGGGTCTTCCAATATCGCCCATAAACAAGAAAAGAGAATAAGATTACCTGATGTTACTAAATCTGTAATATCCGTAGGATTGGCATGGGAACAACGAGAAGGTAGCATAGACTTCAACTTCTCTGTAGTGTTTGGAGAAAAGGAGGGAAGTTCCAAACCCACCTTTTCACATGCTTCAGCCATAACAACACCAATACCTCCCCCTTCGGTTAATATCCCCACTCTTTTCCCCTTGGGCAGAGGAAGAGAAAGCAAGGCCTCGCCTACATCGAACATCTCTTCTTCGTCATCTACTCTGATAATCCCTGTCTGTTTGAACATAGCGTCGTAGATGATATCCGAACCTGCCAAAGATGCAGTATGAGACTTCGCTGCCTTTGCAGACCCCTCTGTGGCACCTGCTTTCATAATGATGATTGGTTTCTTTCTGGTAATATCCTTCGCCAATTGGAAAAATCGCCTCCCCTCCCTTAACCCCTCTAAATAGGCGGCAATGATTTTGGTTTCTTCATCATTGGCCAGGTACTCTACATAATCTTCGAGATGGAGATCCGCCTCATTACCATTACTGACAAACTTACTGAATCCGATCCCTCGATGCATCCCTGTGCGAACGACACGCTGTCCGTAGGTTCCGCTTTGAGAGAGAAAGGCAACAGGCCCTGATTTTACCTCCTCCATCCAGGCCAATGTAGAGAATGAGGAATATGCATCCGCATGCCCCATACTGTTAGGACCTATGAATCGTATTCCGCCCTTTTTTGCGATATCTACAAGTTCTTCTTCTATTTTAACACCCTCTCCTCCGGATTCAGCAAGGCCTCCTGAGATAACCAAAGCTGCCTTGACACCTTTTTTTACGCAGTCTCTCATTATTTCAGGGGTCTTTTCCGGTGGGACTGAAATAACGGCAAACTCTATTGGACCCGGTATTTCAGTAATATTTCGGTATGCTTTCAGCCCCATAATCTCCGACGCTTTCAGATTCACTGGATAAACCTTCCTCTCAGGATTATCAATAAGCCGCCCCATGACACCGAATCCCCATGTTCCGATCTTGTTTGATGCGCCAATCACCGCAACGGATCTGGGGTTGAATATATAATCAAGCGGGTCAATAACAGAACTCTCTTCAACATAATCAACTTTCATATTCTTTTCCATTTTTACTCCTTTGCTAACTCTAATTGAATTTCAACTTTAAAAGGGCATCTCATTCGGTAAGGACAAAACATAATAGATGTATTTTTTCATTCAACCGGCTTCATGAAATCTACATTTTGATGGGGGGAAAAGTGGTACTTATAGCATAAGACAGGAAAAGTCCTCTTCCCATTGATGAAGGTTTTAATAGAAGCACAAAAAAGGAGGGTCATGAAAACAGAGCTTTATATATTTGTCGGCATTTGGGCACTTGTATTTTATAAATGTTCCTTCCACTCCCACCACACTTTGTTTTCAGAAGACTTGCAAACCATATAATGATGATTGTAAAGATGCTCTATCGTATCTATTATGTTCTGTGATTCAGCATCTGTATTATCCTGTAGTTTTTGTATGATTAACGACAGGGTCTCTTCCGGTCTTTCCCCGTCATTCATCGCAAATATTGCCTGTCTTTCAAGAAATTCGCTTTGAATCATATTGTCAACAATATCCATCCTTGCTGCTGATGTTAAAAGTTTAACATCGCTTTCTTCAAGTGTTCCTTCCTTATATTTGTTTTTTAGATCAACATAATACTCGTCCACCAGGTGGTTAAAATCTTCTATTACTCGATCCAGTTCTTTTGCAGACATACCTTCGGTTTCGACAATCGCGCAATTTGCATCATATTTTCGCCAGTCATCGGTAAGTATCTTGATGCCGTATTCTTCGGCCCTTTCTCTGACTTCTGTCCCGGGAAATGGTGCAAGTAAATGGAAGCCGTAGCTTGCAGACAGTTCTTCCCCAAACTTTAATGTCTTTTCGACAGTATCCATTGTCTCTCCCGGCAAACCAAGGATAAATGACGCCATTGGAACCATTCCTGCCTCTTTAGCCATCTTTACAGCCTCGACACATTTTTCAACAGTTATTTTTTTCTTCACTGTATCGAGAATCTCCTGGTTTCCGCTTTCTACTCCGTACAGCAACCCGGAACACCCTGCTTCTTTCATCTTATTAAGAAGATCAGGAGTAACTGTATCTACTCTGGCAAATACACCCCATTCAACTTCAATGCCTCTTTTCATTATCTCATCACATACAGCAAATGCGTGTTTCCTGTTTGCGGTGAAGAGGTCATCAACAATATTGATCTTCTTAAAACCCTCTTTCATGACCATTTCAATCTCATCCACCACCCTTATTGGGTCGTAAAACCGGACCTTTCCTCCAACCATCTTTGATCCCACACAGAATATGCATTTGTGAGGGCAGCCTCTACTGGTAATGATCGTTATCGGCAGATCCAGAGCCTGATATTTACAAAGAGGAAGCAGATGCCTTGCAGGAAACGGCAGAGTTTTAAGATCTTGAATAAATGGTCTCGGCTCAGTTATGGTAATCCCTCCATTTTCTCTGAAGGCAATGCCCCTTATCTTATTAAATGACATCCCGTTTTTTAGATTATCAGCGATCTCTATTATCGTCCTCTCTCCTTCACCCATTACTATCATGTCAATGTGAGGGTGTTTTTTTAAGGTATTAACCGCATCAAATGTAACATGTGGCCCCCCTATAATAGTAAAGGTGTCAGGTGACTCTTCTTTATAGTATTTCAAAATGTCAGATGCATCATCAAATGTCATTGTAACAGCGGTTGATCCTACAATATCAGGTGCATATTCATTGTATTTTTCTTTTATCTTTTCTTTTGAATACCTGTTAACAACAAAATCCTGAACCTCAACAGTGTATCCTTCTTCTTCCAGGACTGCTGCTATATATGCAAGACCAAGGGGAGGTGAAGGGATCTCTTCTCTCGGATAGGGTGGATTTACCAGTAAAAACTTCATGTCTTTCCTCCTGTGAATAAATACACAATTGTATAATACCTTTAGAAACAAATATCAACAGAAATAACAACCAATGTAAAAAACAAGATACAAAAGCTTTTTTTATCAGGCTAGGTTTGTCCAGCGTCCATCCATAAATGGCCCTTTTGCCCAATCTCTTTGTCAGGCTCGGATTTTATACAATCGGTTCAAAAGATTATCAATGGATTAAGGCTCTATGTTCATTGCTTTTAAACCTTTTTCCATCTCATGTTCGTAATAATTGCAACACATATCAACATATTCATTGCATGATTGACCATCGTATACCATCCATGGGAATATACAGATTGTCCATAACACCGATGATGGTACCGTACATTGAACCTGTGTTGATGGAATTTGGTGGGCTTTTTCAAGCTGTTTGTGGTTTATATGGTCGGTAATTCCCAACTTAAACAGAACGTCACCCCTTTTTTCTTGTGGTACATGTAAAGCAGGAGAGAAATAATTGATGCCAAAACGAGCAAAAATATTGTGAGCAATGGCCTTTACCTCTTCAAGTTGAGAACCGTCATCCAGTTGTTCCACATTTCCTCCATCACAAAGATCCGTAATATTATTCTCTTTACAGTATTTTATTGCAGCAATATGCATCGCTATTTTACACTGTAAACACTCGTTTGTCATAAATAATGTTACTTTATCGGAATCGTACTTTTCTCGTCCCAAATTTTTTCCATGCGGGTCTTCCCATAGGGGCCCGATCTTTTGACTAAGAACCAATCGATGGGCTTCCAACTTCTCTTTATGAGGGGTTAGCTTCTGATATATATCTTCATTGCTGATTTGTTTATATAGAATCTCCTTGCCCGGAAATGCCTTGCAAAGTCGTTCAACAATGCCATCAGGGTTTTCTAACTTTCGCAACCCATCCCTGATAAATGTTATCAATTGAATTTCATCATACTTGGGTATCTCCGAAACTGCAGCAAAGGTAGAGTCCGTACCCCCGGAAAACATGACAGCAACCCTCTTTTTTTCTGACATATCTGCCTCCATTAGATTAATAAAAAGGCTGAAAACCTAGAATAAAAATCAAAACGCCTATTTATATACCACTTTGAACAATTATTTACAAGCTTATAAAAAAAGATACCGAAAGAAACCAAACTTTTTGGGCATCTCCGCTATCTAAGCCTCTTACAGGGTTATCCTCAACATCTTCGCCTTCCCTGACCTTGAAGCAACTAAAATTTCAAAAAGCTAAACTACAATAAATAGAAGTTAGATATATAATTAAGTCAACCTTTGCTGTCAATAAAAAATGGGGTGCTTTCCCAATTTTGTCTATTTTCCCATTTCCCCGAGAAGTCCCCCAAAAATTGGTTGCGGATGGGGTATGGATATGTTATACTCCC
>JAUXFK010000052.1 GCA_030623035.1 Deltaproteobacteria bacterium
CAGAAGTTCCAGGACTTCATTAACCCTGCGTGTACGTTTTCCCCCTTTCACCCCTGAGAGCCCGGCCAGCATGATCAGCCACTCTTTTAGCCGAAGGTAAGGGTAGATGTATTGTGTTTCAGTTAAGAGCCCCAAGCACTCCCTCGCCCCGGCCTCTGTGGATAAACGCTCCTTAATCAACACCTGCCCTTTCTGAGGGCGCAGCAACCCTGCACCCAGCTTGATGGTTGTGGTCTTGCCTGCCCCATTAGGCCCCACCAGACCCATAACGGTCCCAGCAGGGACAGACATGTCCATATCGTGAATAATGTTTTTTGATCGCATCCAAAAGCCGTGTGGTACAGCAAATGTTACTCTGTTCCATCGAAGAGCCATCTCAGTCACTATCCATCACCTCTTTTAGCTTTTTAAGAAGAATTTCGCGTTGTTTTAAATCCCTTACGTTGCTCAATGCCTCCTGGAGGAAACGCAGGGCAAGTTCCTTCTGGCCCGCCTGGGTTGCAAAAGTGGCTGAAAGCCGGGAGAGATATGCCGGCGAATCGGGCAAAAGGGATGCCTTATGAAGCGCCTCTGCCGCCGAAAGAGTATCTCCACGGAACTTCCACAGATAAAATCCTTTGAAAAACCATAACTCCCAGTTATCAGGGTGATACACCAACCCCTTGTCAATTAAATAAAACCCACTATCTACTGCCATCACCTCGGTGGGCAGAATCACCGCCCCAAAAAGATAGGGCAGATCCCAGGCAGGGGAAAGATCTGTAATGAGATCGAGGAAATGCAAAAGATATGGGTACTCCCTGTCTGTGAGTACATGTTGCCCAAAATAATAGGCTGTGCGCATCCACAAAAGATCGGCCAGAAAATGAGGGTCGGCAGGTGAGATGAGACGCATAACAGATGTATTTAGTGGGACATAGACCACATCCTCATTCAATCCCTTATCCTCACACCATGGACATTCGGGGTTTAGCCTGTGTACGCCATACCGTTTATCGAGAAAGCGCGTCTGAAGCAGAAGAGTGGAGGAAATAAAAAGAAACAGACATATGAGGGAACAGATCATTGCTTTCATCGTTTAGAATCCTTCACACATTGATTCTGTAACAGCTCGCGGCTCAAGATAGCTGCCTCCTCATTGATTGGATTTTGAGCAGCCTGTATTAATATTTGACATCCTTTATCATATTCGCCTGTCTTAAGCAAGCTTTTTCCATACCAGTAAAGAGTGGGAGGATCCTTCGGGTCTTTTCCCCATGCCTGATGAAATGCCTGCACTGCCGAGTTCCAGTCGTCCAATTCAGCATAACAGCGACCTTTAAGAAACCACAGGCAGTTATAGTCAAAATCAATCAGCAGGTAGTCGATAAGAAACAAAGCCCTTTTATGGTTGCCGATACTGTTAAAGAAGCGGGCCGACTTCCACAGCGACGGGGAATCGGTATTTGGCTCATAATAGCCCTTATTCAAAAGTTGCAAGATGTGCTGGTAGGTTGACTCGCCAGCCAGTGAATCTTTACGTACATTGACTAAAAAGGAATGCCAGTTTGTCTGGATCAGGATGTCATCAGGATACTCCCTGGCCATGTTTTCAAGTAACTTACCACCTTCCAGAAAATTTCCAGAAATATTTAGACTCAAAGCAAGGTTAAGCCGTATCCTCTTGGAGTTTGGGTGCCTGGCGAGTTCGGCGCGATACAGAGTTACGGCATCCTTGAAGTCCAGATTGCGGGTATAGGTACCCCCCCCTAAGATCAGTAAAACAATTACCAGGATTGCAACCTGCAGTTTCACTCTGTTCACCCTTTGAGACAGGAAATCAAAGGACAGAAAAACCGTCCCCAATGCCAGACAGAGCGAGGGAAGATACATACGGTGTTCAAAGATTATCTCCAGGGGGATCACAGTAGATTCGATCAAAAGGGATATCAGGAACCACGCTGACATCCAGGTAAAGACCGGCCATCGCGTGCGGCAGATCCAGGCCGCGGCAAGTAGTCCCGCCCAGGACAGGATGCCCAGAATGGTAGTCACGGGGGAAAACAGGCCCCTGGATATTTGATAGTCGTAAAGCAGAGTGAATCGATCGGCCACAGGAACGTAAAACAGGGACAGATAATGCCAGAGCACCCGAGATTCGGTCATGAGCCGCTCGATAAGATTAAAATCCCTGTGCTCGTATCCACGAGCAATACTGGTCCATGGCTCAGTGCCCAGGTAAAAAAGGACAATACCTGCGGCTGCCGCTGATCCGATCAGCACCCAGCGCCGGTTCAGTTGAAAATGGCCTCGTCTGAACAGGAAAAATTCATGAACCAGAATAAGGCCTGGAACTATGGCCACATGCTCTTTGCAATGCAGGCCAATAACCCATGCCACCAACCCGGAAGACCAGTACACTATAGCCCTGGCACGATGGTTTTGTCCCCAGCACCTTCGGCCTGCCAGCCATGCAATCATGGACAGCAGTGCAAAGAAAACAGCCAGGCTGGTCATGCGCTGGACAATGTAAGTAACGGCATTGACCTGGATCGGATGTAGTGCCCACAAAAATGCTGCTCCCCATGCCAGCCATGGCCTCACTGGGCCATACCGCTCAGCAAGCCAGCCGGTCTTGAGGGTCTGGGAAAAAAAAAGAGCAGCCAACAGCCCGCAACCAATATGAATAATGATGTTAACGAGGTGATAACCCCTGGGATCGTAACCACCCCAGAGATAGTTCAAGGCAAAGGTCAGGTTAGCAACTTTGCGATTTGCGCAGGGATGGGAAGCCTGCCATACATAGGCAATTTCATCCCATGACAGATTTTGAATCCTGATGAAACCATTCTCTAGAATATTTCCAAAATCATCAAAGATAAAGGGACTTTGCAGTGTGTGGCTGTAAACCGTTAACAGCGTAGCGACTAATACAATGAAGACCAGAACGTGACGGTATATTCCCCAATGACCGGAAGAGGCTGTATCTCCGGCAGGTTTTTGTATCTCATAAACTGGGCACATGGACTCAAAGCTGTAGTATAATAGGTTGAAAAAACCCCCTCCTGCTCTATAGCGAGGGAGGGGGTTTTTAAGTTTAACAAAAGACTAAGTAAATATGGTTTAGTTTTGACATGCATTTGTAGTGTTTGTCAGTATTCGACTCTGAGTCATCGTCCACACATCATCACCTGCGCCGGTTTTGATTCCGCCACCAATTGATGTAGCTGTTGCAGTAAATACAAGTGAACTAGGAGAAACAATTAAATATCCATATCGTACATTTTGACCTTTCGTGGCAAATCCTATGTCACCATTGCTGGCAGAATACGTATCATATTCCGCAAAATAGGCTTCTTCACACGTTGCAATGCTGCCAAGGTTTGTTTTTGCCTCGCTCTGTTTGGCCTTGCACTGATAATTTAAGAAGTTTGGTATAGCTATAGCCGCTAATATACCGATGATGGCCACAACGATCATCAACTCAATCAGTGTAAAACCCTTCTTCCCTTTCATTGATCTTCTTAGTTTTGTCATCATTTTATTACCTCCTTTTTTTATTATTACTTTTTTTAAAAGTTAATTGAATGCCCTGTATTTTCTCACCCCCCTCTCCTGGGCCAATCTCTGTTTTTATTGTTGATTTACAATAAATACCTTAGTTACATCTTTCAATCAATTCACTTACTTTTTTATAGTAGCAAATATTATGCCAAATATTTCTTATGGCCATATTGGGAATCGGCCTTTTCTACTATAAGCAGTAAATAAGACACAAGTAACGACGCAAGAGACGTCATTTAAAGGCTTTAAGCCTTTAAACCTGCCTATGATAAAAACCCGACCACTGACTTTTTTTCTTATTTCACAATATTATAGATTATACCGATGATTATCAGCATCTAATTTTAGAGATGGCAAACACAAAATAGTGTCAATTTTCGTCACATTAATGCAATTTTTGTCACAAAGGTCGTCAAAAGCCCCTCAAAAATATTGCCGCCCTGTGGAATCCCCAAAGGGATGCGCAAAGCTAAATTCCACAGTGCAGGTGCAGGGATTGGGGAAAAGGGCCATTTATAGATGGATACGAATGAAAAAATGAATTGACCTCAATGCCCTTGTCTGTTAATATTTAATAGAATAAAGGGACACAATTTGATTAATGTGAGCATAGAACCTATGGATTCAAAAAAACAGGAATCTTTTTTAGAAATTCTCGTAAATAGTTCTGTAGATGCTTTTATTGCAACAGACATGCACGGCCTAATAACCCTTTTCAGTAAAGGCGCTGAGAAGACATTCGGATCATATGCCGAGGAGGTCATAGGAACAAAGATAGCCAAATACTATGTCAATGGAAAAGAAGAAGCAAAAAAGATAATGAAAACACTCTATGAAAAGGGAAGTATGCAGAACTACGAAACGGAGATGATTGTAGAAAACAACAGGATAGTTACCATGAATCTCTCTATATCTTTACTGAAAGATAGTAAAGGAGCATTAATAGGGACTTTGGGAGTGGGAAAAGACTTCACAGAATTTAAACGAATAGAGCGACAACTCCAACAATCTGAAAAGTTGGTTACTGTTGGCGAACTGGCTGCAGGGATCGCCCATGAAATCGGAACCCCGTTAAATGTGATTTTAGGTACAGCTGAGTATCTAATGATGGAAACAGACGATAGTGACCCAAAAAATGAAGATCTAAAGATTATAATTTCACAAGCGGAGCATATAACCAAATTGATTCAGCAGCTATTAAACTTTTCTCGATACAACAAACCTGAACTTAAAACAATAGACATCAATAGCCTTATCAAAGATGTATTAAGATTGACAGACCATCAGATAACAAAGGAGGAAATCAAAATATTGACTGACCTGCAACCGGATATACCACCGATAATAGGTGATGACAACCAACTTCAGCAGGTTTTTATAAATATAATCGTAAATGCAATACACGCTATGCCGCAAGGGGGAACTCTAACCACATCGACCAGGCTGAATTGCCCGAAACACTCAGCTATAAATAACAATAGAAACGTAGAGATTCATATTTCCGATACAGGTTGTGGTATCCCTCACCAAAATATTCAAAAGATATTCGATCCTTTCTTTACAACCAAAGATGTCGATAAAGGAACCGGTCTCGGATTGACTGTGAGTCATCGTATAATCGAAGATCATGGTGGAACAATTGATGTAGTAAGTCACGTTGATGAAGGAACATGCTTTTCTGTAAGGTTACCTATTCAAATTCATGAGGATACTGATGTTAAATAATGTGGATGAAAAAATACTGGTGGTCGAAGATGAAGTAAGGATGCGAAACCTTTTAAAAAAGATATTAACGAAACAGGGACTCTCTGTACAGACATCTCCCAATGGGATGGATGCCCTCAAAAAATTGGAGGAAACCCCCTTTGATGTCATTATAACTGACATAAAGATGCCGGAGATGAACGGGATGGAACTCCTAAAGACAGTTAAAGAAACCAGAAGAGATGTCTATATCATTATAATGACTGCCTTTGGTTCAATAGACTCAGCAGTTAAGGCCATGAAAAAAGGGGCATACGACTATATAACAAAGCCTTTCAAGATGGATGAAATAACGATTGTTGTTCAGAAGGCCATAGAGGAAAAGAGGCTTCGTTGTGAGGTAGAATCTCTTCGTAAAGAGGTTAGAGGCAGATACAAGTTTGACAATATTATTGGCAAAAGCAAGGCAATGCAAGATGTATTCGAGTTAATAAAGCGTGTCTCTAACAGCAAGAGCACCGTCTTGATATGCGGCAAGAGTGGAACAGGGAAGGAACTGGTAGCAAAAGCAGTCCACTATAACAGCCCCAGGAAAAACGGTTCATTTGTCCCCGTTAATTGTAGCGCCATACCTGAAACACTTCTTGAGAGCGAACTATTTGGCCATGTAAAAGGAGCCTTTACAGGAGCAATCGCTACAAGAAAGGGGCTATTTGAGGAAGCCAATGGAGGCACGATATTTTTGGATGAAATCGGAGACATATCTCCTGCAATGCAAGTAAAACTTCTAAGGGTTCTGCAGGAAAGGGAAATAAAACGAGTAGGAGGAACAGAAAATATTAAGATCGATATTCGGTTGGTTGCGGCGAGTAACCAAGACTTGGAAGAGGCATTGAAGAGAGGCGAGTTTAGAGAGGACCTCTTTTATCGTTTAAATGTCATCACAATAACCCTGCCGGAATTAAAAGACCGTCAAGATGACATTCTTCTATTAGCGAATCATTTCCTGAAAAAATATACACAAGGAGATGTAGATGAGATTAACTCTATTTCCAAAAAGGCAATGAGTCTGCTTATAAATTACAACTGGCCTGGAAATGTTAGAGAACTGGAAAATGTAATTGAACGAGCTGTGGCCCTTGGTACCCATCGTGAGTTACTACCCGATGATCTTCCAGCAAATATTAGAAATGGTAAAAAGCCATTCGCAATAAAAGACACTCTGGATGAAAGTGCAACAATAAATGAGTTGGAAAGGGATCACATTGCAAGAGTATTAAAGAAGGCAAGAGGTCACAAGGTAAATACAGCAAAAATTTTAGGGATCGGCAGAAAAACACTATATAGAAAACTAAAGAAGTATAATCTGGAATATTAAGGAGTTGCGTTTGACCCTTTATAAATCGTTTCCATCCAGAAACTAGCGTTTTTTTAGGTCAAGGAAGGTGAAGGTTTATACGAGCCTCTATGAGGCGAAAAGCCGTATTTTCAACCATGCTCCCCATTCAAATCCGCCCCTTTAAACTAAGTATAATAAATTGTAATTGTTTAGCCATCTTAAGGAGCTAACTAGTGTCGTGTCAATTGAGAAATGACGCATCTCTATTTTGTCATTCCTGCGAACGCGGGAATGACATTGGTGGTGTTCTACTTTCTTTCACATCAAACACTTGATACATGACACGGCACTAGTGTCCATCCGGAAACGAGCAATTTTGTTCAAGGTCAAGGAAGGGGAAGAATTTGAATCTTTAACATAAATAACTCAAAAATGCTCGTCAAAGACCATCCAAATCATTATCCGGCTAAACAGTTACAAGAATAGACATATACCTTATGGGAGAAAAGATATGATTGAGATCACAAATAGAGATATTGATCCAAAAAACGTATTTGACTTATTGAAAAAAGAATCATCCGGATCAATCGTCTTTCACTACGCTGTTGTAAGAGCAAAGGAGTCAGGGAAGAAGACCCTATCTCTTAATTTCAAGGTTAAAGGTGACCTTGAAGGGGAGATGATGGATTTGGAAAGAGATCTTCGAAAAAAATGGCCAGTAGAAGACGTTCTGTTAATTCGCAGAATTGGCGAGTTGGCCGTAGGCAATATCATTTCTCTGGCAGCCGCTTCAGCACAGCACAGAAATGCAGCATTTGGCCTTTGTCAAGAGGCGATAGACCGCTTTAAGAAGATGCATCATATCCATAAAGATGAAATATTTGAAGACTAGGTAAAGAAAGATTATGAAGATCGGCTCACACCAATTCAACCGAGTTGAATTTGCCGGTTCACTGGGAGATCTGGGAACACTGATTCCTCTCTCTTTGGGGTTGATCTTAATCACAGGGCTCAGCCTCACCCCTGTCCTTCTTATCATTGGCCTTTTTTATATATCGACTGGAATATACTACCGCCTTCCGATTCCGGTACAGCCTCTTAAGTTAGTTGCTGCTATTGCAATCGCCTTCCCTGATAAGGTCACTGGGCATATGATCTCAGCAACCGGATTCATCTTTGGCAGCATCCTTCTGCTACTTGCATGGACAGGTTTCATTGACTGGCTAGCAAAGTTCTTTACAAAACCCATTATCCGCGGAATTCAGTTTGGTCTGGGTCTCATCCTCATAACCAAAGGGGTCAGCTTTATACAAAATCCGAACCTCTTTATCCATGAAGGAAATGGTATCAATACCCTCGGAGAAATCCAGATTAACCCTCTCATTGGAATCCTCGCTTTTATCCTGACTCTCTTCTTACTCTCTAGTAAGCGTTTCCCTGCCGCTTTGGTTATTGTAGCTGCCGGAGCAACAATCGGTATCTGTTTTGGTGCATTCAAAGGCATGATACTTGATATTGGACCTACACATATAGACTTCAGCCTGCCATCTTCAGAGGATTTCTTAAGTGCCCTTTTTCTTCTCGTAATTCCTCAGATCCCATTGACCCTGGGAAACGCAATAATAGGAACCACAGATGCGGTTCAAGGCTTGTTTGGAGATGGAGGACAGACAAAGAGAGCCACTCACCGCGGATTTGCCACAAGCATGGGTCTTGCAAACATTGGCGTTGGTTTTTTGTCCGGCATTCCTGTCTGTCATGGAGCTGGGGGGCTTGCTGCTCATTATCGTTTTGGGGCGAGAACCGGTGGCTCCAATATAATGATTGGGATTTTATTTATAATTATCGCTCTGGCATTCGGAAAAGTCGGAATTAACCTACTATCCGCGATACCCAATTCAGTTCTTGGAGTTTTACTTCTTTTTGCTGGTTTGGAACTGGCCTTGCTCATAAAGGATGTAAAAGAGAGAAACGATCTTTTTGTCGTCTTTGTCATCGCAGGGATAAGCCTTGCAACGAGTAATATGGGAGTGGCCTTTATTGCAGGAATCCTCATCGAGAGAATAATAGAATTTAAAAAACTGAGAGTTTAACTGGCTGTTGCCCAAATTCCAATTCGTCCTGTCCAAAACATTTTTTGATAAATTAAAAAAAACGTATTATTTTAGCCTTATGAAACAGAAAACACTGGCCAAGCTTCAACGGCAATCAAATTTTAACCCGTGCAGAACTCGCATCTTTCCCCCTGTTCCTTCTTAACTCACTTAGATGTTCAAACAGTTGCACGCGTTAAAATTTGACCACCGCCTTAGCAACTAAAATTTAAAAAAGCTAAACTGCTACAAAATATGAAAAAAAAACAAAGACTGAGTGAAAAAATACTGAAAGTAGACCCAAGAGTCGCAGATGGATATTACTCTGATAAGTACTTTAACAGAACCAAAGAGATACTCCTAAAAGACAACTACCACCCGATTGTACTTATGCAGATATTCCAAAAAAATAACGACGCATGCATCTGTGGGGTAGATGAGGCTCTAGGAATAATCAAAGAAGCATTGGGATCTGATTTTAGGAGACTAAAGATAAAGGCCCTATATGATGGAGATATAGCAAGTGCATGGGAAACAGTGATGATAATCGAGGGGGATTACAGTATTTTCGCTCATTTAGAGACGGTTTATCTTGGAGCACTTGCAAGGAGGACGAAAGTTGCAACAAATGTATACAGATGTGTAAGAGAGGCGAAAGACAAAGCCTTGCTCTTCTTCCCGGCAAGGTTCGATGTATATCAGGTACAGTCTGGTGATGGGTATGCATACAAAGTAGGAAGAGAAGCTGCAGAGGCTGCATTGGGAGGCGTATCCACCGATGCTCAAGGACAGTGGTGGGGAAGCTTAGGACTGGGGACTGTGCCTCATGGGTTAATCGCAGCATACAACGGAGACACTGCAAAGGCAACACTCAAGTTTGCAGAAAAGATCGATGTAGAGGTAAGAAGGGTCACTCTGGTTGACTATGATAATGATTGTGTTAAAACCTCTTTGGAAGTTTCTGAAGCGATGTGGAAAAAATATATAGAAACAAATGATGAAAGGTACAGGCTATGGGGAGTGAGACTCGATACAAGCGCAAACATGGTTGATGAGAGTTTGAAAGACGAGAAAGGACCTTTCTATCGCACAGGTGTAAATGAACAACTCGTATGGAATGTAAGAAAAGCCCTGGATCAGAGAGCCCAAAAAGGTGATAGTAAAGAAAAAATGTTCTTTAAAGATATCGGAATCGTCGTCAGTGGGGGGTTCAACGCAGAGAAAATTAAGCGGTTTGAAAAAGAGAAGGTTCCTGTAGTTGCCTATGGCGTAGGATCCAGCCTTCTTCAAGGGAACTTCGACCATACAGCAGATATTGTTCAGATATTCAAGGATAATGAATGGAGGCACAATGCAAAAAAAGGAAGAAAGTACAATCCGAATACAAGGCTAGAAGATATCATTTAAATATAATACAAAAAAAGACCAAAACTCCAGCGATAGCAGGGGGGCGTTAATAATGGAGAGGATATTTTTCGATGTTGACACACAGAGTGATTTCATAAAGAAGGATGGCGCATTATCTGTACCCCATGCAGAGGCTTTGATACCTAATTTAAAGAGACTGACAGATTACGCTATAAAGAATGATATTACAATAATCGGCAGTGTTGACAGACATTTTGATGATGATCCTGAACTCATAAAAAATGGAGGACAATTCCCAGAGCACTGTATGGATGGAACAATGGGGCAAAAAAAGATTCCAGAGACAACTACAAAAGACATCATCTTCGTAGAGAACAAAAAATATGACATAGCTTACCTCAATACAACACGAAAACACAAACAGATCATATTTGAGAAACAAGACTATAAGGTTGAGACCAACCTGAATTTCTTCAAATTAATGGGGTTAATAAAGCCAAAAAAAACATTTGTATATGGAGTTGCAACGGATTATTGTGTAAAGGTTGCGGCACTTTGTTTGAGAAGCCTTGGTTTAGAAGTCTATCTGATAGAGGATGCGATAGAGGCGGTGAATATCAAGCCAGACGATGGAAATAAGGCTTTAGAAATTATGGTCAATGCAGGGACAAAAATAATAAAGGCAAAAGATGTTTTAGGGGAAGTTGGAAATGAAACTCGATTATAAGAATGTAACAGAGAATATTGAGGATTTTATCAGGTACAAGACAAAAGACCTCAAAGGAGGAGTCATTGGACTTTCAGGGGGAATTGACTCTACAGTTGTTGCTCATCTTGCCACAAGGGCAATAGGAAAACAAAGGGTCTTGGGAGTATGCCTCCCTTACAAAGAACAGAATCACGAGGAAGGTGCAAGAGTCGCAGAAACACTGGGCATAGAATGTGTGGTAAAGAACATCGCTCCTGCGGTAGATGCCAATATCGCAGCAAATCCGGAGCTATATGACACCCCATTGCAGAAAGGAAACCTGATGGCCAGAGAGAGGATGATAACCATTTATGCAATTGCCGGGAAGTATAAGATGATAGTTTTGGGTACAACAAACAAGACAGAGTTTGAGCTTGGGTATTTTACTAAGTGGGGGGATGGTGCTGTTGATATTGAACCAATAGCAGATTTGTATAAGACAGACGTATGGGAGATTGCCCGGTATCTGGGAGTACCGAAAGAGTATATAGAAAAAGCGCCAACCGCAGGACTATGGCAAGGACAGACAGACGAGCAAGAGTTAGGCGTTGATTACAAGACCATAGACAGAATACTTAAAGGAGAGAATGGTATTGAGCAAAGCAAAGTAGAGAGAATCAATAAGATAAAGGAAGCTACGATGCATAAGAAGGTTATGCCTGAATACGCAAAGATTAGATGAGACCTTTGAAAATCGTTAATCTTTAAGCATTAAGAGTTTTTGTAACAGTTTAGCCAAATAATGATTTGGATGGTCTGTGACGAACATTTTTTAGTTAGTGTTGTGTCATGCGTGAAATATCGTATCAGGCGCTCGTCATTCCCACGAGAGATATAATCAAAAGTTGTGTTTAGGAGATTAGGTGGTGTATCCTAAGGGTGATTGTTAAGCAGCAATAACCCTACCACTTTTAACGATAAAAAATGAAAGGATACACGCACCATGAGCAAAGATAACGTAATTGAGTTGAACAAGCAAGAGATTTTTGTTGATGATCCGATTACCGACATATTGCGACAAGGAGCCAGGAAGTTGTTAGCTGAGGCATTACATGCTGAAATTGAGAGCTTTTTATCACAGTATTCCGATATTAAAGATGATCGAGGGTGTATGCGAGTTACCCGTAATGGATATCTACCTGAGCGGGAGATTCAGACCGGAATTGGCCCGGTACCGGTTAAGGTTCCCCGGGTTCGAGATCGTCAATCTGATAATGAATCAGAGCGAATCAGATTTACATCTTTCATCATGCCACCTTATCTTAGAAAGACAAAAAGCATGGAAGAGTTGATGCCATGGCTTTACTTGAAGGGCATTTCTACCGGTGATTTCAGAGAGGCTCTTGCGGCGCTTGTGGGTAAGGATGCTCCAGGATTATCTGCGCCGACTATCAGCCGTCTCAAAATCATCTGGCAAGAGGATCTGGAACAATGGCAAAAGCGTGATCTGTCCAATAAACGATTCGTATATATTTGGGCTGATGGCATTTACTGTAATGTTCGTATGGAAGAAAAGCAGTGTCTTCTGGTTATCATTGGCGCAACAAAAGACGGCAAAAAGGAATTACTTGCCCTTGAAAGCGGTTTCAGGGAAAGCGAGCTGTCATGGACAGAGCTTTTGCTTAATCTAAAGCGCAGAGGCTTGAAAGACAGCCCTGAATTGGCTGTAGGTGATGGCTCCCTTGGATTTTGGAAAGCTCTTGCAAAAGTCTATGATGATACACGATGGCAACGATGTTGGGTTCATAAGACTGCCAATGTCTTGAATAAATTACCAAAGAGCATTCAGGCTAAAGCCAAAGAAAAACTTCATATGATATGGATGGCGCCTGAAAAGGACGAAGCAGAACAGCATTTTGATGATTTTATCAAAATTTATGAAGCAAAATATCCCAAAGCAACTGAATGCCTGGAAAAGGACAGTGATGTATTGTTAACATTTTATGATTTTCCAGCCGAGCACTGGCGGCATATTCGCACTACAAATCCAATAGAGTCTACATTTGCAACAGTCAGGCTGCGCACAGCTAAAGTAAGAAGCTGCTTTTCATCTAAAACAGTTGTGACTATGGCATTTAAACTTTGTCAATCTGCTGAAAAAAGATGGCAGCGCCTTCACCATTCAGAAAAGCTGGCCGAGGTAATTGAAGGAGTAATATTTGTCAGTGGAATAAAAAAAATCCAGGACGCCGCCTAAATCTCATACACAACATTTGACAATATCTCGAGAGATTCCCTCCCGCATCAGGTTTTCGTCACCATCTGTAGAGGGAGTCCATAGGATATCGGCCAGTGTATCGGTCATCAGCCTATTGATTTCCTCCGGCATGTTTCGATCAAAAGAGCGTAGACCTGCCTCTAGGTGAGCAATAAACGGACGATGCCTATGGCTCATAGCTGTTAGCTCAAAGTGTGAAGATGGATTATTTCGGCTATCACTGGTGAAAGATGGTGGATACTGGATTTTA
>JAUXFK010000127.1 GCA_030623035.1 Deltaproteobacteria bacterium
GATTGCTTCTTGATTGTGAGTCTTAACAGATACATTTGTGACTGTCTAATTCAAATGATCCATACTGTTCTTTCTTTATGCTCTATAAATTGCGAGTTTTGCACGGGTTATAAATGTGACTGCCATTGCTGTGACCGGTTTTTTTTGCAAAGAGAACTCAATAAACATTAAATAATAATTCAAAGTTTGACCTGAAACTAGAGTCGAAATATTTTAAAATGTCAAGAAAATATTTTAAGAAAAAGTTTGAATAGGTCGATGAATATAAAAAATGTTTAAATCTTAATATTTTTAGCCCCTTAAAATGACAATTAATGGCCATTGAGTAAACTCAGCAAAGGCAATCACATTATAACGCGTGCAACTTATCTGACAGTGTATAGAGCGTTAAGAAAGAACAGGAGATTGCTTCTTGATTGTGAGTTTTAACAGATACATTTGTGACTGTCTAATTCAAATGATCCATACTGTTCTTTCTTTATGCTCTATAAATT
This sequence comes from Deltaproteobacteria bacterium, assembly GCA_030623035.1. Taxonomy (GTDB): domain Bacteria; phylum Desulfobacterota; class UBA8473; order UBA8473; family UBA8473; genus JAUXFK01. Next base: position 495 of record JAUXFK010000127.1, read on the forward strand.
GCGAGTTTTGCACGGGTTATAATGTGATTGCCTTTGCTGTGACCGGTTTTTTTGCAAAGAGAAGTCAATAACCATTTAACAAATTTTATTGACACAAAAGGGTTGCTTCCATATACTTTGCCGAAAATGAAAGCTAGGCAATGTTTGTATTTACAATTGTTGCATTAAAGTCAAGAGGGAGGCTAGGAGTTATATGGTAGCACGATTTTACAAAGAGGAGCACAGAATCTTTCGCAAGGAGATGAAGGATTTTGTTAATAAGGAGATCCGGCCCAATGCAGAAAAGTGGGAAGAGGAAAAGGGGATCCCCAGGGAATTATGGTATCGCATGGGTGAGCTTGGATTTCTATGCCCATGGGTTGATGAGAAATATGGCGGATTTGGAGCAGGGTTCGAATACTCGGTGATTATTCATGAAGAACTTGCCAGAGCTGAGGTCTCTGGTGCAGGCATGCCGGCCGCCCACAGTGATGTTGTGGTTCCATATATCCAGCACCATGGAACTGAAGAACAAAAGCAGAAATACCTCCCCGGATGCGTTAGTGGAGAGATTATTACATCTATTGCCATGTCTGAGCCTGAAGCCGGCTCTGACCTTGCCAGTATACGCACTACGGCAGTCAAGGACGGGGATGACTACATCGTAAACGGCCAGAAGATCTTCATTACCAATGGTACAAACTGCGATCTGGCGGTGACAGCGGTAAAGACTGACCCAAAGGCGGATCCTCCTTATAGTGGCATCAGCATCCTTCTCATCGAAGCCGGTACCCCAGGCTTTGCCAAGGGACCTGCACTGGAAAAGGTTGGCGCCCACAGTCAGGACACAGGACAGTTGTACTTTGATGATTGTCGAGTCCCCGCAAAGAATCTTTTGGGAAATGAAGGGGATGGATTTCAGTGCATGATGTACAATTTGCAGCAGGAGCGTCTCATTATAACTGTAGGCATTCAGGCTGCTGCAGAATATATACTGGAAAAGACAATAGAATACTGCAAATCCCGTCAGGTCTTTGGGCGGCCTGTAACCAAATTCCAGCACAACACGTTCAAGATCGTTGAACTGGCTACTGAGGTTGAGTTAGGCAGGACTTTTCTCGATTCCTTAACAGAGGAATTTCTTGAAGGAAAAGACATTAACCTCAGGGTATCGATGGCGAAATGGTGGATCGGCGAGATGGTTAACCGTCTTGCATATCATTGTACCCAGCTTCACGGCGGGTATGGGTTTATGAAGGAATACTTTGTTGCAAGGTCTTTTGTAGATGTTCGTCCGGGTACGATTGCCGGAGGCACTACAGAAGTCATGAAGTTGATCGTAGGAAAGATGATGGGCTTGTAGCAGGTCTAAGATTTTCTATAACGTTTCATTTGATATTTTATCCTCAAAATGGTCTGTGTAAAAATTTTACTTGACATCCTGTTTTTTCTTTCCTATAGTTTGCTCCAATAAAAACAAACCCTTATAACAAATTTCTAATTAATAGCTTTAAGAAATGAAAGCTTTCCTTTGGAAAGATATATAAGAAGGATATTTGGGTACCCATCTAGCGTCTTTGTTTCTTTGGATAATAAAAGCGAAAGATAAGCGATTTCAACAACTTAGAATCAAAGGATGAGTTTGTCTACCATCTGGAATCTGCCAAAAAAGCCTGCTTAAGGTTTGTAGAGTAGGGGACGTTTCTAAGATGGAAACCAGGTTAAATATAAAAAGAAAAGGGGGGTGATAAGAAGATAATTAACAATGGCTGGTGCAAGCATGGATATTTTCAATGAGAACAATAACAAGATTTTATTAAGGGGAGGTGGAAATGGTGAGAATAATTTGCATATTTGCCGTGCTTTTGCTTCTTTGTCTTTTTAATGGAGTTCCTTTTTCCTATTCAGCGGAGGGAGAAGAGGTCTTTAACGCGAAATGCGGTTCATGCCATGGAACTATCGGGGAAGCTCCGTCTTTCTCGCCTGTTAAGTATGCTTCAACCCAGTGGGAGCGGTTCTTTGAAAGGAATAAGCATGCAAGAAAGAGGGATATAAGCAACGAGATATCAACTTCAGATGTGGCATTGGTCAAGGATTACTTGATAACGCATGCTGCGGATTCGGATTTGCCGATAGCCGCAGGATTAAGGTAGAAAGGAGGAGATGTGATGTTAAATCGATGTTTTGCGTATTTTATAGTTGTATTTACAGTTGGAATCTTAATCCTTCCTTTGTCTGCAAAAGCGGCCGGTGATGAGGATCTAAGGCTGATGGAGGAGGATATTGCAGAACTGTCCGACAGGCTCGATAAGGTAGAGACCAAGTCGATCCTTGACAGGGTTGTAATAGGTGGTGAGTTTCGCACAAGGATGGATTATTTTAGGTATGAAGACACCACTGCAAGTGGAATAGAGGATGATGCGAATACAAAGGATATCTGGACTAACCGCTTTCGGCTCAATTTGAAGGCCGATATAACCGAAGATTTGGTATTTTACGGCAGGCTTTCCTATTTCAAACTTTGGGGGGAGAGTATGTTCGACGGCTTGGCAACGGATATAAATCGTGGCAACATTCCGGACAGTGAAGGGAATCTCCGTGTGGAGCGGGCCTATATCGAGTATTTTATGCCCGATGCGAATCTCTCTCTCACTATTGGACGTCTTCCAATGTCTGAGGGGCCTCCGTCTGAATTGAGGGAGAATCGAACGAGAAAGGGGACCTATCCGAATGTGATCATCGATGGAGAACTCGATGGCATATCTCTCAATATTCACCTATCTGAGTTTACGGATCTGGAAAACGCGTTTTTGCGGATTATCTATCCGAAACTGGGCCAAAACTGGCTTGGCTATAGAGGGATAGAGATGGATGAAGTCATCGCCCCTACAATCGCTTTTGAGATGCAGATACCGGATATAGAGAACTCCCTTTTGTGGCTGAATTATACAAAGCTTTTGGGCTGGCCGGCTTTTACCATGGAATTGCCTGGTATGGACCTCGTAAGCTTTCCTGAAGATGCAGCAGAGGTTGATGCCTATGTGCTCCACCTCCAGTTCAATGATATCAATAATGACGGTCTCGATTGGTTTCTGAGCTTTATGTATGGTGATTTGGACTCGAATTCTGAAGGCACACTCTATGACAGTGGTTATGAAATAGGTGTCTATGGCGAAGATAACCCCTTCGACACTCTACCCAGCAGCCTTGGAGAGTCCCGGTCCTTTTCTTGTTTTTATACGGGTCTGAGGTATGAACTCCAGATCGAGGACCTGAAAAATCCGAAGGTGGGCATCGAGTACAACCATGGTTCAAAATACTGGTTGGCATTTAATTCTACAGGCTCTGGAAATTTGATACCCAAGCTTGGTGTTCGTGGGGATGCCTATGAGCTGTACTATATCCAGCCCATAGATGAGAAGCATATGTTCTTACGCGTTGGCTGTGTTTACATGGACTATGAATATGAGAATCAGATGTTGCTATACGGCCCTATGTCAGAGAGTGACATGACTGTACTCAACGGCTATCTGCTTATGGATGTGTTGTTTTAGAAGGAAAAAAGTCGGTTGGGCCTTGACAGAGGTTGTTGAGGCCTGACCTCCCAAATCTCCCCCTGCTTTTAGCCTCAAAAGAAGAGATTCCCTACACTGGTTTGAAAAGTGTGTGCCTGTTTTTACCGCTCTTAAACAGTTCTTACTGCCTTAAAGAGTAACTACTCAGGTTGTCAGGTTCACGGTTGGCTACTTTGCGCTTTTCATATTTTTTGAGATAGTTGATGAATCCACGAACGGCAGCACGTGTTCGTCTAGTACTATTTCGCATTCATATATTAAATAACTGTGTTAAAGTTCCTTTCAGAAAAATCATTCTGGAAGGAGGTTTAGGTTATGAGAAAAACCGAGGTATCTTCTCATTTAACACCAATTGATTTTTATCACAATGTCTACGAATATCAACTGCTGATATTGAACAACGTCCCCTCGTCTCCCCTGCCATTTTCTTCCTGTTTTTTCACAATTACTCCATCAGCTTTCTAACGCTTTTGTAGATGCGTTCTGTATTGGGGAGTATCTGGTCTTCCAAATGACGGGCATAAGGGATTGTTCCCTCTGTGCAGACGCGGGCATACTTGAAGGATATACCTGCCTCCAAGACCACTGCTGCCAGTTCACCTGAGAGACCAAAGCCCTCGTAATCTTCGTCTACTACTAGAAGACGTCCAGTCTGTGCGACTGCTTCACAGACTGCGGTTTTGTCCAGCGGAGAGACGGTTCGCAAATCGACTACCCCTGCCGATATCCCTTCCTTCTCAAGGGTTTTCGCGGTTTCCAGGGCGTGGTGTACGCTTAGTCCTACACTAACGATTGTTACATCTTCCCCTTGCCGGCGAAGGAGGGCTTTACCGACAGGGATAGGTTCCCATTTATGCGGCACAGTGCCTTTTGTCCCTTCGGCAGGAACATCATAGTGAACCGTGCGTCTCGCTCCTGAACCCAAGAATTCGAGCCAAGTCTCAGAGAGGAACTTATGTTCAAGAAAGATGACCGGACCGTCATGTTGTAGAGCAGCCAGCATAAGGCCGCCTGCATCGGCCGGTGTGGATGGAACCAGTACAGTCAACCCTGGAATGTGTGCCAGCCATCCCCACAAAGACTGTTCATGTTGCCCACCGTCCCCGTACCCCCCCCCACAAGGGATACGTAGGACAACGGGTGCAGTCCATTTGCCTCCTGAGAACGCTTCCACCTTGGCAGCATGGTTGAGCAGAGCATCCATGCATACTCCTAGAAAATCCACCATGTACAGCTCAACAACCGGACGCAGACCTGCCATCGCGGCAGCTACACCTGCTCCCAAAAAGGCACTCTCGCTGATGGGAGTGCCTCGTACACGCTTGGGGCCGAAGCGCACCAGTAGGTTACGCCTTAGTAACGGAACATCCTCACCAAATACAATAATGCGCGGGTCATCCACCATGGCCTGCGCAATTGCATCATCAATGGCCTGCGTGAAAAACAGGGTTTTCATGACGGCACCTCCGCTAAGGCAGAGGCAAACACATCGCTTATCTCCTGTTTAATTTGGTCTTCGAAATCGTTCAGGCGTACAGGGTAAGAGAGCAGGGTTTTACGTGCATGCTGTATTGGATCATTGGCCGAATCCCGGCGTGGATCGCGTAATGTTGAGAATACAGCACTAAGAACTTTTTTTAGCCCTGCCGCGCGTTCGCGCAAAGCACCCCCACGAGGCCGCAAGATTGATCGCGTGAGCGGAAGTGCGATATCAGGCATTTCTCTAAGCGGATTGCGCGCGATCCTTAACAATTGAAAGCCCAAAAAGTGGCCTTCTAAATGCACGCAACGGGCATGCAGAAAGGACGGACCTTGACCGGAACGGGCGCGTTCAATTGCCAGCTGTGATGCCTCCCATATCCCGGATAGGTCGCAACCGTCGACTTCAACAGCAGGGATTCCCAATCCGCGTGCTCTTTCGTTCAAATCTCCACCAGTGAGGCTTTCGGATTGAGTGGTTATGGACCAGCCGTCATCCTTACAGACAAACAACACCGGCAGATTCCAAGCTGCAGCCAGGTTCATCGATTCCATCATCATGCCTTGATTCATTGCCCCCTCCCCGAAAAAAGCAACAGCGATTGTACCCGGATGTGCGTATTGTGCGGACAGGGCAAAACCGGTTGCAGTGGGCCCTTCTGCACCGACAATCCCTGAAGAAGCGGCCAGGTGTTCTTTAGAAAACAGGTGCATATGTCCCCCCATACCCCGGCACAAGCCGTCAGGATAACCAAGCAGTTCACGCAGGATAGAAACCGGGTCTACGCCCCGCATGAGCAAAGCCGCAGTACCACGATGATCCAAAGCCATGGCATCCCCTTCACGCAGCTGGCTAACAATACCAGCGATAATAGCTTCTTCGCCTGTTCCCAGATGCATTTCACCCGAGATTAAGCCATCATACCAGAGTTTTGCAATGGCTTCTTCGAACAAACGGCTTTTCAGCATAAGGGCATAAAGCAACCATAAATTGAATGGCATAGTGACCTCTGAGAATTATTGTGGGTTAATGCCCGGCATCTCATGCGTCCAGTTTCAATGGAAATATGGAAAAAATTTCACACTGAATAGGCAAAAGTAAAAACCGCGGCGGATATGGTGATTTTGTGGGGATTTTGGGGATGACCTTAAGTATTCAAGTAATTCATATTTCCAGTTGGTAACCCCGTTCCTTTGCCATTTTATCTCCTCGCTGAACTGCATAACTGACAGCGGCAGGCGTTATGTCAAATTATTTAACTATTTAAGGTTGTCCCCCTTCTCCCCCCTAAAATCAATTTGATGGCTTCTGAAAACTTTTAAGATAGACGACATCTATACCCCATAGTCTATGATATTGAAACACAAAATGCAACACAAGAAAACAACAAGAGGATACACGAAGCGGAAACTCACTGATGACTTGAAGGTAAGCTGCTCAATAGGTACATGAATATTGAAAGGACGCTATGAATCTTTTTCTGTAAGGAGAGGTGAGAGCATTGTTAAAGAAAAGGGTATTTAAGACTATGGTTTTTTAGGAAGCTGTGCACTATGCCAGACTGCAACAATCCAGACCACATTGTCTTTAATTCTGTAAAAAAACCGATATGGTGATATGATTACCTCACGATAAGGAAGGTCAGGAAACTCCGGTATGATTCTTCCGGATTTGGGAAAGTCCTCAAGTTTTCGCAAAACTGTTTCGGTTTGCTCACGGAAACTGATTGCCGCCGATGGTTTGTCGCGACTAATGAAGGTCAATCCGGATAGAAATTGGGCTCTTGCAGAAGGAGTAAAGCGGACTTTCACGATGTCTTCCCGGCTAGGATTCTATCAGCCTCAGCAAGGACATCTTCAAGATCATAACCCTCGTCCATTTCTATTTCCCTCTCTCCTTTGGCTAAAAGGCGCAGGAGTTCATTATCATGTTCGGATTGTTCGAATGTCTCGACACTTTGCATGACTGCAACTGCCCGGCCCCGTTGCGTAATGATGAGGGGTTCCTTTGAATCTTTAAGTTTTTTCAGTATCTTAGCGCCATCTTGTCTTAAATCACTCACCGGAATGATCTTCAATAATTTTCCCATAGCATACCTCCTATTGTACTTTTAACTGTACCACTAAATGTGGTCTAAAGCGAGGAGTTTCTGGAATTTTACCATATTCATTCGTCCCACGCTAAGGTCAGTTGCCAGGGCAATTGACAAAAGTAGTTAAAGGCAAAGGGCTTGTCAATCTGAACTACTTTTCAACAAGTCCGCTGTGTCAAAGGAACACGGGTAAGGGGACGTTGTTCAATGAAATCAATATTATTCTTCAGCCTCCTTTTGTTTCAGCGCCATTCAACCTCTGACGCCCCCCCTATATTTCGTACTATCTCCGCCATAGTTACTACGTCCACTAAATAAAAGCAGGTGAACATGATTGGTCATGAAAGCCCAAGCCGCTATTCCAGCGCCGATTCTCGCAAGCAATTAAATTAGCGCCCTTCGGGCGGACTCTTTTGACAGGATTAACAGGATTTGCATGATTTTTTTACTCTTCTTATATCCTGATCATCTTGTACATCCTGTCAAAAAAAGGAAATTCCTATACTATGAACTTATCCGTGACCTGAAGTCTCCACGATCTTCGTCATCGCAAAAGA